>JAISOY010000200.1 GCA_031275285.1 Bacteroidales bacterium
CCACCAAAACTCCCCGCTGGGGTCGGTAAACACCAACGGATTATTCAGACAATAGCTATACCGGTTAAAATTTTGTGAATACTCAGGTGCCTGTACATAAGGATCGGGACTTAAAAACCTTCCGAGCACAGGATGGTACATCCTACCGTTCATATTAATTAGTCCGAACTCAGGTAAATGTTCATGTCCGGTATAACCGCGATGAAAGGTAAAAGTATTACTTTAGGATAACGTTTGCAGGCCCCAGGCATCATAACTGGCCTGGAAGACCGGATTGCCGTTGTTGTCCGTCAGTTTAACTATGCTCCCCAGATGGTCGGTATGCGCATAATAGGTTTTATCCTGCTCGCCTGCTTGTTTCACATACACCGCCGCTAAGCCATCGCCGCCTGAAATATAGTATAGATGCCGTGTTATCCCATTTTCCGTGATCTTTTCGTAATCTCCCGCAAAGATAGTGGTTTTTACTATTGTGCCATCTTTTTGCAGTTCGGATTTCCACCGTTGCTGTTCCGGACCGTAAATGATATCCAGCTCAAGGGCTTCGTCATTCATGGTAGTTTCATTCATGATGGTGTCTTTAATGTTGCTTGCCTTGTGGAAAGCGGTATATTCAATGGTTTGCCCACGCCAGTTCAGAAGATCGCCGGTATTGTCCACCTCAGTTACGGCATGTTTTTTATCGGGGTGGTAGACATAACTGCCCAGGCCGGTTTTTGTTTTGATATTGCCATTGGCATCGTATCCGATCTTCATTTCCTTATTGCCGTACCGTATTAATTCCAACCTGTCGGTATCATCATATCTGAACGTTTCCGTTTCAGGGATCATTCCCGTACGGTCATCCAGGTTGCCTGTCAGTGTGTGAAAGGAATAGTCAAAGTTACAGATCGTGGTGCTGCTCCTGTTATAGGTATTCAGGTTTTCCAGGATACCTGTCGTACTGTAGGTAGATGTCCTGGACATATCACTGCCGAGAAAAGCGATATTATACGTGCCTTTATTCAGGTCCAGCTCCCACACCAGGTTCGATCCTTCGTTTATCCTGGCCAGGTTGCCATACGTATCATATTCATGGTTTATTTCCAACCCCTCCGGATAAGTCGTTTTCTTCAACCGGTCGAAGGCATCATAGCTAAAAGTAAAAGTAAGGTCATTTTCACCGGACATCTGACGTTTCTCTTCAACCATCCTGCCATACCTGTCATAGGCATAACTGACGGAACGGTCGCCTGTCTGTATCTTTTTTAACTGGTGGATGCCATTGCCGTCAGATACATATTCATAAGATGTACCTATCCCATCCAGGGTAGCATTTTCAATCCTTCCAAGGTCATCGTAGGCGATTGTTTCTATTTGACCCCGGGCATCCTTTTTCCATATTACACGACCGAGGGCATCATACCGGTAACTGATGATACCTGCGTTCGGATCATCCAATGTCGACTGGTTACCGGCTTCATCATAGGTCATTCTGAAATCGGCGCCTTCCACAGAGATCCTATCCGGTAAGCCATTGGAATGATAAAAATATTCCACTGTTCCTGCCGGATCGGACGAGGTTCTGATATTTCCCCAGGCATCGTAGGTTTTAGTGTATTTTTTGCTGTCGTTGACATTGGTGGTTACACTATATGTCCGGCCGGCATCCGGAGTTTCATAGGTATATACGAAAGATTGTTGCCGGTTGTTGGTTTCTTCCAATATCCTCCCCCGTTCATCATATTCATATGCCTTTATCCGGCTTAATTCCCCATTGACCTGTTCCAGGGTATCCAGTTGTCCCTTGTCATTATAGTATCTGTTTGATTGGATAGCCATTCCTTTCGCTCCTATGGTCCGGGTCTCCGTTTCACGCCCCGAAGCGTCGTACCAGGTCTTTACCCAGGGCATGCCGTGACCTTCTTCCAGGGTAAAATATTTCCGGTTCCTCGAAGTCCCCCAGCCTGTGCTGAACTTCTGTACCCGCCCATCATGCAGGATAGCAGCGGTTTTACGTCCCCATCCGTCATACCGGTAGGTAGTGGTGAAGGCATTGGCCGGATCGGTAAGGTCGGTCACCGTCAGCGGATTGCCCCAGGTATCGTATGCATAGGAAGTGACGGTAGCAGAAGGAATCGAGTATTCACTGCTCACCAGCCTTTTGTTACGGTCGTACTCAAAGTGGCGGGTAGCTGTAGGAATACCTGTTGCTTCCACGGTTTCGCTCAATACATTGCCCCAGGTACCATAGGTGTAACGGGTGATGACCGCTTTATCCGTGCTGTGGGCATTGTCTTTCCGGGAAAGGATATGGCCTTTGCTTCCGTCATAGGTATATTCGGTTTCCTGCGTATAGAGGCGGTCATCATCCCTGTGTTTCTGCACCAGGGCTATTTTCCTGGGCTTATTGGGTATATTGCTGCCGCCTGTGCGCACATAATCCGAATATACGGTCTTTTTGTACATATCATCATAACCATGGCTGATCTTTTCTTCCGCAAGATTACCGTTGGTACCATAAATATATTCGGTTATTTCCGTGATCCCTGTATCATGATCCGTATTTTCTACAAAGCGGGGATAGCAGGAAAACCGCTTGTATCCCCTGTCGTTCAGTTGGAATTCGGTCCGGGTCGAACTAATGGTATTTCCTCCTATGCTGGTTTTACCGGAAACCGCAACCGGCACGCCAAATGAACTCCAGCCTTCGACGGTCGATTCCACGGTCATATCCGTGACATCGTTTGTGGCCCGGGTTTTTGACAGTCCCAACAACCCTTTGCCGGTCAGATGGACTTTCAATCCTTCATATTTATAGGTCGTCACGGATGTTCCCCCGACGCCGTCCGGGACCGTTACGCTTTTTACTGCAGGTAGCGGTGCGGTAACCACCGGCGCGGGATAGCTTCCATCCGTTCCTTTGGTATATACAGCCGGATCGGTAAAGTTAGCATATCCAATATCTGTCTGGTTACCCATGCCATCGGTTACGGAGGTTACCTTTCCCGTTTGGAAATTCATATCAGGTAAACGATATACCCGCCATACAGAATTCATTGTTGTTTTGTTGAAACAGTCATACCCGAAATTGGCCAGTTCCGGATGCCCGTCACCATTAAAATCACCTACTGTATAAAGGGCGCTTTTGGCATCGTCTTCCCTGTTGGAATCGGTTTCAGTCACCGGTATCAATCCCGTTCCGGTGGAACGAAGCCAGATGGTTCTGGTTTCCCTGTAATTGCCCCAATTCCCACTACCTTTGTCATAGATGGCTTTGGTAATCACCACATCGGATTTACCGTCAAAATTAAAATCCAGTACCTGGCAGCTAAACCGCTCATCATCTTTCTCCGTAAAGCCATGGTCGTGCATATCCGGAAGGGTAATAACCGGTTCAGAACTCTTAATAAAAATACCGTTACCCTGGTTTAGGGCAAAGTACCAATTAGGATCATTCGTAGCATTCATAATAAAATCGGGCAATCCGTCTCCGTTAAAATCTCCCATGCGGATCATCCAGCAATCGGAAATACCAGTCCTTCTTATCATTTTTGAATCATTGAACCTAGGGCCATATGAAGTGTTGTTCCAGTATATATCGTATCCCCCGTTGTACAACACCATCAGGTCATTCATCCCATCACCGTTGAAATCGGCTACGAATATCTTTTCCGGGTCAGATGGCAGCTGAAAAGAGTGATCCTGCCATGTGAATACCGGCCGACCGTTGTTCATATCGGTCACCTGCCCCACTTTACCCGCATAGGCATCATTTATCCTGACCTTTTCAATATAAATAATATTGTCTTTTCCATCGTTATCCACATCGCCGACCGTATACAAGGGAAATTTGTTGATAATACCAATACCCACGCCGGGAATACCTTCTGTCGACATGGTTACCTGACCCGACTCGTGCGGAGAAGGCACCGGTGTATCTTCCAGTCCGTCATAAACGAAGAAATAGATTTTTCTTGAATTGTAGTTCTTTTCAAAATAAAAAGGTATCATCAGGTATTGTTTCCCGTCTCCGGCAGCATTGAAAGGTATATTCATGGCCAATATCTGTTTGTAAACATCATTAAGGCTGGCCGGCAATTCACGGTAACCTATTGCAGAAAAATAAAGCTGGTTATTAACTCTTTTTGACAGATAATGCTGGGAAATAGTGGAAAAACCAGTACTTCCATCTGCCAGTTCGGTTTCATGCCCATATTTCAAACCTACAAAATCACTGATTCCATCGCCGTTCAAATCGGCAGTCGCAAATATCTGTTCATCGTATTCTCCTTCTACACCAACAAGAGAAATACCATTGCTAACGTATCCGTTACCGGAAGGATAATTATCCCATGTAAAATTCACCGGTTTGAGCGATTCCCCCGCTCCGTTTTTTTCGGTAATGGATACCAATCGTGAAAAATGGTCGGTATTACTGTATTCCAGTTCATATACCCGGAGGGTCTCCGATTCGGTTTTGGTGACGATCCTTTTTAAACGCCGGTTCATTTCCCTTTTTTTGTTTTCCAGATAGAATGGCTGTACATCCGGCCTGGTCTCATACCCGAACTGTACATAATGGGATAAGCCTGTGGCCTGGTTTTTATTGTTCCCGTAGGATATTCCAACCGGGTACATACATTTATTGTCGTAAGAATACTCCATATAATTCCCGTAAGGGTCTTCCACATAGTCGAGGTACCAGGCATAGATCTTGTCGGTTTCCAGTTGGGTAAACATATCCGGCGCCGTATATTCCTGCCTGCCTGATGAGGTGCTTCCGTAGCGGTACAGCATGCCGTCTTTGGCCCGTACTTCAAAATAAGGCTTTCCGTTTTTCTCCAGCATCACAATATATGTATACGGATCGGATTCCTTGGTAAATACCGTATTGACTCCCCCGATACCTTCACGAAACAGGCGTTCTCCGTCCAGAGCGAATTCCCCGTATAGATCATATCTGACGGGGTAGGCTATGTGATCATGGTATACCGTCTTGGGAACGCGGGTAATAGCCGATATTCCCGACAGGTTACACCCCCATCCTGCTATCCCGTTTCCCGACTGGCTGTTGTATGTCAGTGAGACAGACGGCTGCAGACCGTTCAGGCCCTGAGGGACCATTACCGGCAGGGAAAATGTGGCCGCTCCCGTAGGAGAAACGTTGAATGCTACGGATGTAGTCCCTACCGGGGAAGTATCGCTGCTGTTACCTTCCGTGGACGGTGTTTCATTTTCGGGATATCCGAAATGATCATCGATCGGCTGTTCCGTGCCCGAAATCCGGGTAGTAATAGAACCGTTCCCGCTTTGTCCTTCCGACACCACGTAATAAGTGCCGGCTTCCAGCCCGGTCATCTTCAGGTAGGCATGCAAGGGGGATGTACACATGCCTTCGCCGGAATAGTCATCATTGGATGCCAGGCTGTTTCCGAAAGCATCCAACAGGTGCAGGTAGGTATTATCCAATCCCGACCCGCAATGGGAGATCTCCACATCCATATTCTTAGTGATGGTGAAACGGTAAAACACATCATTGGTGGGTTGTCCCGTATAGGTATCGGTGAAATCGCCGGTATTCTGGGGATCTGAGTATTGAAAGGCGGTGTGGTGGGTGCCCGCATCTATAGGGCTCTGCATGACATCACCCCTGAAAAAACCACGGATCCTGGTTCGTATGGTTCCGCTACTGCCGGGTTTTACTTTGGACATCACACAATAGACGCCGGGTTGCAGCTTGTTCAGCACCAGCCTGGCGTGTAATGCCGAAGGACAGGCGTCTCTCCCCGGACCATCGTCATTGTCAGTGTAGATACCGCCACTGGTACTCAATAGTGCGATATAGGTATCGGATACTGTTGAACCGCAATGTTCAATGATGATATCCATAGGGACAGTGATGGTAAAGCGGTAAAAAACATCTACTCCGTCGACCCAGTTGTAATAACAGGTATAATCAACGGATTCCCGCGAATCGTCAAACTCAAAATCACGGCGATGGGTACCGGCATCTATGGCCGAGGGAAGGTCGTCGCCGGGTGACCCTGATGAGCAATCAGAGGTCGTCCGCGACTCCCAGCCATAAAATCCCATATCACTGCGGTTTGTACCCTTTCCCGGGGGCCGGCTACGGTCGTAAAAGTCCGGGCGCCCCGCATCGATACATGGCGAATAATCCCAAAGATGATAGGTCTGGACGGGATCGTTTTCATCAAAATACGGAGGAGAATCGATGACTCCTTCATAGTAGTTAATGCCTGTTCCCAGATAATCCTTGTTCCGTATATTCGAATAGGAGGCAAATATGTAACTCTGCTGGTAATGATAAGCTATTTCGACCTCCATTTGCGGATTATACAGGATGCTGTTGGTAATATAGATTTCTTTTGTAACCGGTCCTGTAAGATGAATGGCATAAGAACCCTGGTTGTCGGCAATGGTGGTATTGACGATATCTGCACCACCATAATTTACCGAAGGGTTCAGTTTTATCAGCGCGCCGTCATTTCCTCCTGCATGATTACCATAGATCAAAGTGTTATATAGGGTAAAGTAAAAACTTCCGCAGGCCTCAACGGCCATCCCCGGGTTTTCTGTCAAAATAAGATGTGATAATCTGGGGTAACCGTTGCCGATGTAAATAAGGGGAAAGCCGTTTTCACCGTTGATCAGCTTCATGCCGTGTAATTCGGGAGAGGAGTTATTGATGTACACGGCGTTTTCAAAAGCACGGGCATCGATGATGACTGATTGGGGACATTCAAGGTTCCCGATCAGGTAAACATTTTTTGAAAGATATACATTTTCATTATATTTTCCGTTTTCAAGCTTGATGGCATCGCCCACAGATGCCGTATTTATGGCTTTATTGATGGTACGGAAAGGAGACTGTTGCGTCCCGGCATTGGTGTCGTTCCCGTCGGGGGAAACATACCATTGGAAAGTGGTGGGGATATCGTCGGTATAGGTCCATTCGGATGAACTGCTGCTTTTTGTTACAGTGCCGATGATATTTGCGTTTTCTGCCAACAGGTTAATACCGGCTTTTATAGCCGTTAAACGATTTTCCGTGGTTGTTGTTTTTTTTGATTCGGCCAGCAGTTGCAGGATTTGTTTCATTTTCACCGTATCACAACCTACTCCGGTCATAGCCGAGATCTTACAACGCAGATCGTTGTCTGTTGTCAGCAGGCTGGCTGCCTGGGAAATTTGTCTTTCCTGTCCGTTAGTTTCTGTAAATAAGGATAGAACAATAAAAAGACATATAGTAAGTCGTTGGATTTGGATAAGTAATCCGGTATTCATTATTGAATGGTTGAGTGGTTGTTTGCTCATAATAAGTGTATTTATCATTGCTATCATCTGATTTCTTTATTGTTTAATGATTTTCCATACGCCGGCTTCCTTGCCCAGGATCAAACGCATCAGGTAGGTACCAGCGGGTAGTTCCGGAATATCCAGCTGGTTGGAGCCGGAGAGGTTCGTCCAATGACGGACCGGGGAACCGCTGCTGTTGTAGAGGTAGATCATCGAGCCGGAGGGAATGTTCCCGGTAATGTCTACCCTCAGGTCGCCACGGGTGGGGTTGGGATAGATGGTGACTTTGTTTTCCTGTAGCTGCTCTTCGACAGGTGTCGGTACCGGGGTATCCCAATCGGTGTCATCCCACTGGTTATCCGGCAGGTTTCCTGATTTTAAACGGCTGAAACTTTGTGCCTGACTCACCAGTATTTTCCTGCGGCTGTCCATATTGCCGGAGGGATCGTAGCTGAAACGTACTTTACGGGTGGCGGGAAGGGTTTCCTGGTAGGGTTGTGCGGTAACCTGTCCGCCGTAAGCGCCCAGGTCGTTGCGGACGGTACCTCGTGCGGGTGGGATGTTCCGGTCGTTCCAACCGGCTGCAGGATCACCCATGTCGATGCACGGGGAGCTGGCCGTCAACTGGTATTTACCTGACGGTGGGTCCACAAATCCGGGAACGGCATTGATGATCCCGGCGCCGGTGTTGATCGTTCCGCTGTGACGGAAGATACTGCCGCTGCCACCCTTGATGTTGGTGTAGCTGACGTTAAGGATCGAGGCGCTGACTTCCAGTTCGTTCGCATAAGAGGAATTGTACAGGATACTGTTCTTTACTTCAAGGGTGGAGTTGGAAGAGACCAGGATAGAGGCGCGCTCGCTGCCCAGTCCATCGGACAGTGTCACATTGTGGAAACGGGCATTGCTGATGTTATTGTGGATACGCACGTCCAGACCTCCAAAACTGGTGTTGCCGTAGATGAGCACATTGCGGACAGTGGGGGCGGAACTGTGCAGGGCGGCGATGGCCGAAACGCTGCTTGCCGTATTACCGGTAATGATCAGGTCGGAGAGTACCGGGTTGGCATTGTCAAACAGGTAGATACCGGCACCATGATGGTCGGGGTAAACAGTGGAAAGGGCGCTGCCGCCGGTCAGCGTGAAGCCGCACAACAGGGTACTGGCGGTTTCACGGCGGGTCATCATGATGACCCGCCCGCGGCCTCCGGCATCGATGATGGTGGACGCGGGATCGTGGGGATTACCGACTACCTGGACGCTCTTGCCGTTGAAATCGAGGCATTCGGTATAGCGGCCTTCGCCCACCTTGATGCCCTGTCCGCTGGTGGAACGGTTGATGGCGTACTGGATGGTACGGAAGGGAGCTGTTTCGGTACCGGGGTTACTGTCACTGCCCTCCACGGAAACATACCAGTGGTAAACCGATGGAAGGGATAGGACACTCATGCGGATGGACTCCGTATAACCGGTTAGCTGCAGCTGTTGCATCCTTTGCTGGAAACTACGCTTGATAGCGGTGGAATCGTCAGCAGAGAAAACATGTTCCCGGGCACAGACAGACGGAACAGGCTGCCATAAAATGACCATACAGAAAATAGCGGTTAATTTTCCCTGAATAGATAAATGTCTCATTCGTTTCATCGATAGATATTTTACAGTTTTAATACACATTATAATCCAGAAATAGCCTCTCCTCAGAAAGGCATGGCTGTGACTTTTTATTCATCCGGTATGTATCCCTGCAATTTGTGTTTTTCTCCCTCTGTCGGTCAATTTAGTACCTTAATCCAACAACTCATTGCAATAACATCATTGTACGGTGCAAATATTACCAATAAAAATTTAATGACAAAATTTTTGTTGAGTATCTGTGAAATTTTTCAAATGTTAAACATTTCCCCCTCATCTGAAAAACCCACTCTTCATATACACGGGCAAAATAAAAAATCATTATTTTTGTTGAAAAAATCAAGTAATATAAAACAATTAATGTCACATTTACTGAACGTAATCAACATTGGTCAATGTGACTTAAGAAAACAATAAATAGCACTGAGTGCTTATTCATTCATTAGCAATGTTATTGACAGTACCTTTTAAAAACAGCGCCATCAGCGTAAGCGATGAGGGTAAAGGAAATGTAGTGGTTTTGCTACATGGTTACCTGGAAAGCCTCGATATCTGGGACGGCTTTTATGAAAGGCTCACATCCCGTTACCGTGTAGTCAGGATAGATATTCCCGGCCATGGCAGGTCCGGAGTAGTAGCGAAAATCCACACCATGGACCTGATGGCTGAAGCTGTCGAAACGGTATTGCAATACCTGGAAATAGAAAAATGTGTGCTGGTGGGCCATTCAATGGGTGGATATGTTACACTGGCATGCCTGGCCCGTTTTTCGAAACGTCTGGCGGGAATCTGCCTGTTCCACTCCTCTCCTTTCGCCGACACCGAAGAAAAAAGGGCTTCCCGCACCAAAGAGATCAAACTGGTGGAAGGAGGAAAACTGATCCTGATCTGCAATACCAATATTCCTAACGGATTTGCCACTGATCATCTGGAGAAAATGGCTGATAAACTGGAATTTGCAAAAGAAGTAGCCAGAAGGTCAACTCCCGAAGGCGTGATCGCTATCCTGGAAGGTATGCGTTCCCGTCCCGACAGACAGGAATTACTGAAGAAGAACCGCCTACCCGTCCTTTTTATCTTAGGAAAGAAGGATAATTATATTTCTTTTGATAAACTGGCTCCGATCGCTGCATCTTTTCCACATTCAACTGTGTCTGTACTTGAGGAATCGGGACATTCCGGTTATTTTGAAGAACCTGAAAAATCGGCCGGATTCATTTTATCATTCCTGGATGAATGCTATCAATAAGTTATTTTACATAATAAAGCCAATCATGAATATACCAACTTTAAAGAAAACAGGGGTTACCTGTTTAACCATACTGCTTTGCAGCATGCTGTATGCTAAAGATCCGATAAAGGTATTGATCATTACGGGACAGAATAACCATAACTGGCAGGAAAGCAGTGTTATCTTACACAGATACCTGAATGAAAGCGGCTTATTCAGAGCGGATATGGCCGTTTCCCCCAAACAAGGAGAAAATATGTCGTCTTTCCGTCCTGACTTTTCAGCATATCAGGCCGTAGTACTGGATTACGTGGGAGATGCCTGGCCCGATGAAACCAATGCCGCTTTTCTGGATTACGTAAAAAATGGCGGCGGAGTGGTCGTATACCATGCAGCGGATAATGCGTTCCGGAAATGGGAAGCATACAACGAAATAATTGGTCTGGGAGGATGGGAAGGCCGGAATGAAACAGATGGTCCTTATGTATACTGGCAAAATGACAGGGAAATTCGTGACAATAGTCCCGGAATCGGAGGAAGTCATGGCAGGCAACATGAATATACAGTGAAAGTGAGGAACAAAAAACATCCGGTCATGAAAGGATTACCTGAGACATGGACACATGCCCAGGACGAATTGTATGACCGCTTACGGGGTCCTGCCAAGAATATGACCGTACTGGCCACTGCTTATTCCGATAAGTCTACAGGCGGGACAGGCCGCGATGAACCTGTGCTGATGACCATTCGTTGGGGTAAAGGACGTATTTTTCATACGGTACTGGGCCATGTCGGAAACGAAAAAACACATCCGGCCATAGAATGTACTGACTTTATCGTTACTTTTCTTCGCGGGACAGAATGGGCAGCTACAGGAAAGGTAACCCAGAAAGTCCCTGCGGATTTTCCAAAATAATTTGATTGACGGAAAAAGAAATAAGTAATTTGAAAATAGGTTGTGAGTCACAATCAATTCAGGTCAGTCTGTTTTTCTTATTCTTTTTATTTGCTTCGCCGTATGATACCGCCTTTGTTACTCACTTTGTTATTCGCTATCGCTCATGAGAACGCTCCGCTTAGTTCGTTCGTGAGATCGGCTACGCCTAAGTTGATGCCGCAAAAAGAATCAAAAACGGCTTGACGCTAAGAACCCGGTTACTCCCTCCAGTCGTGATGGCTTCGCCGTTCACCTGACGGCTTCACTCAAACAGCATAGCGCCGATAAGGAGCCTGCGGCAATTATTTATGGGCAAAATTACCCAGTCGCATTACTCACGGAGAGTGATATTATGCTTATTCTGTGCAAATTAATCCTTATCTTTACATCGAACTCACGTTAAATTATAATACCTGTAAAGAACCTATAATTCCTTATTTATCAGATAAACCTTCTTCATACAAAGAATAGATAAAGGATATATCTAATTCATCAATAGTATTCCCGATATATTTTATCATCATAAAATTTCTGGAAAACCGGTTCATCACAAAAAAATATGGGCAGGATAATCGATTTTTGCCAGGTATAGTCCCTGAGGCGGGACGGATGTTCCGGCAGCCCCCCTGTCTTTGGCTTCAATGATCTGCCGCATATCTTCAGGAGGTCGTTTTTCCAATCCGATCTCGATCATGGTCCCTACAATTGCCCGTACCATATTCCTTAGAAAACGATTGGCCGTAATCGTAAAACATAATTCTTTCTTCTCTTCATCCAATTTCCAAAATGCTTCCGAAATATTACACAGGTTGGTCGAAGCGTTTCCATGAAGTTTGGAGAAACTTGTGAAATCAGTATACTGGAAAAGAACCATGGCCGCTTCATTCATTTTCATAACGTTTAAATCCTTATAGAAATGATAAGCCAGATCAGAAGTAAAAGGATTCTTCTCTATGGCAATCCTGTAATGATAAGTACGGGCTGTTGCATCGAATCGGGCATGAGCATCCGGAATGACCGGAATGACATGGTAAAAAGCGATTTCTTTCGGGGTCAGCTGATTCAACTTATACCTAAAATGGGTATCGGTATGCAGGCCATTATTGGTGGAATCAAAATGCGCCACATAATATGAAGCATGCACGCCGGCATCCGTTCTTCCGGCTCCTGTTACACGAACCGGCTCCTGCAGTAATAAGCCGAGAACACGCTCTATCTCCTCCTGTACGGTTACACCATTGGGTTGTAACTGCCAACCACAGAAAGGAGTACCCTTATATGCCAACTCTATAAAATAACGATAAAGCGGAGACACAAGGCAAATCTATTCTAAAAAGATTTCAATAACAGGTACCTCTACATTCGGACGCTCTACGGGAAGCGTCAGGATAACGTCGTTTTCTCCGGACGTTTCAGTAGTATGGCTGCCCGGCCTGGTAGATGTCCTGAACTTGATTTCCGAAGCATCATTCAATAATTGTGCGTATTTGAACTTCCCTTTGAATCCCGGAAGGTGTAATGATTTGAAAGGCCATTCAAGAACATGGATATATAATCTTTTGGTCGTGGGATTATATGTCATCAGGCAATTCTGGGGAGCCGTAAATTCGTCAGGAGCCTGTGTACAACCGTAAACAGAACGGCTATGGAACCTCATCCATTTACCGATCCCATCAAGGCGATCATCGGCACGATCATCGAACACACCACGTGCTGTCGGTCCGACATTCAATAATAAATTGCCTCCTTTACTGACCGTTTCTATCAGCATCACGATCAATTGATGGATACTTTTCCAGGTATATTCATCACGGTAATATCCCCAGGAGCCGGAAAAGGTCTGGCAGGTTTCCCATGGAACACGTTCACCTCGAACGGTGGGCCATTCCTGAGGCATAAATTGTTCGGGAGTTACAAAATCCCATCCCCAGTCGGTATGATTAAGATCCATCCGGTTATCCACAATAATGTTCGGCTGTAATTGACGGATCAGCTTCATCAAACCTTCCGAATCCCAGTCTTCATGACCTTTTCCTCCTTCCCCAGGATAAGAGAAATCCATGAATAGCTCGTCAATACGTCCGAACTGTGTCAGCAATTCTGTCAATTGGTTTTTCATGTATTGCTGGTATTTTTTCATATCCCGGCCTTCGTTGGCTGCTTTTCTCTCTTCCTGGCCAGCCGGAACGGGAGGATGTGAACGATCATAAGCAAAATGAGGATGGTGCCAGTCTATCAGGGAATAATAAAACCCAATGCGCAATCCTTCTGCACGGAAAGCGTCGACCAAAGGTTTGATCAGGTCTTTTTTGTAGGGGGTATTGGTTACTTTATAATCAGTGTATTTGGTATCCCAAAGACAAAAACCATCATGGTGTTTGGTGGTAATGACCACATATTTCATACCTGCTTTCCTGGCTTTTGCCGCCCATTCTTTGGGATTATACAGATCGGGATCGAAATGATCGAAATATTTCTGGTAATCAGCAGCGGGAATCCGCTCCCGGAGTTGTACCCATTCATGACGTGCCGGCAAAGCATAGATTCCCCAATGGATGAACATACCGAACCGGTCATGGGTCCACCATGCCATACGTTTTTCTTTCTGTTCCTTTGTCTCCCTGGCCCAGGAAGGAGTGTCCTGTGCCGAGATATTTCTTATGGTAATTCCCAGAATAACCAATATTCCAAAAAATAAGATGGTCTTTTTCATGTGAATAAAATTTATTACGCTTCCGCTCCATGAGAACGCTAGCGCTAAGTTGATTTTCAATGGTCATATAGAACCTACATTTTTTATTTATCTTTTTTGTCGGATTTATGACCATGAGGATTTCATATGGGTATAATGATTGAATAGGTTGGTTTAATGATCATTGAATTTCGAAAGTTATAGCATTGGTTAAGGTGCGATATAAAATGAGGTAAATTTTATCTGTTTTTGAAAGCATTTCTCCATCAAGTAGGAATAAGACGGCCCGTCGTCGTTATCGGCAAAGCCGCTCAATTATTTTTGCATGATCGATCAATCGGTTACCACAGGATATGATTCCCCTCCTTATCATCAATTACTGTTTTTAAATGATAAAGACCACATTAAGTAACGTATATCAGATTATTTGAATGAACGTAATGCTTCATCCCTATTGTCTATAATAGTGAAAGACTGATGTAGTTGTAAAACTTTAAACAGTTTTAAGGCCGATTCATGAACATTACAGAAAATAATTCGGCCACCGGTATTTCGGGCTTCTTTTGAAAGAGCCAGAAAAGCGGCGAATCCCGAACTATTTAAAAAATGAATCCCATCCATATTGATCAGGATTTTCGTACCCGGCTGTTCAAATAACTGTAACAATTTCGTTTTTACCGTTTCACTTAAGAAAACATCCAATCTTTGTGTATTTTTAAACGTCACCTCATAAACATCATCAACCGTATTTATATCTATCATAGTTTAATGATTTTAGTTAATTAGCTATTCAGATTGCATCAAAAATGCTTTTAATTCAACATTTACTATGTCTGTCAAAGCATTAAAACGATCAATGCTTGATTGGGTCTTACCGGGATCTCTGGCTTCTTTAGTCAAAGATTCTAATTCTATCATCTCACTTGCCATAGAATCAATTCCCATTACTAAAGCAGAGGACTTCGTTTTGTGCGCCAACCGGCTTATTTCAATCCAATTCTTTTCTTTCATCAACTGGCTGAACTCTCCCCGTATTTCAGTAAGCTGATCGAGAAACAATTCAACCATTTCTTTCATCATTTCGCGATCGCCTCCGGTCATCTGATATAAATATTCCAGATTTGTTATCATACATTACCAAAATAATGGTGTAAAATTATCACTTTTTATAAATAAAACCATACTTTTGAATGTTTTTAATGAGTAATACTGTTGATACATCAATAACAATAGGATGAAGCAAATCGTTATTTTCGCATCCGGCTCGGGCTCAAATGCCCAGCAAATTACTGAATATCTTCTAAAAAAAGGAACAGCACGTGTTGTAAGAATATACAGCAACCGGGCAGATGCCTATGTATTGGAACGGGCAAAAGAATTGAATATTCCGACCCGTGTTTTCGGAAAAGAAGAATTCGATTATTCTGATGTCATTTTAAATGAACTAAAAGAAATAACACCTGATTTAATTGTGCTTGCAGGATTCTTGTGGAAAATTCCGGAAAAAATAGTCCGGGCCTTTCCCGGTAAAATTATCAATATTCATCCGGCACTACTTCCGAAATATGGCGGAAAAGGAATGTATGGCGATAAAGTGCATCAGTCTGTCATAGAAAATAAAGAAAAAAAATCGGGAATAACGATTCATTATGTAAATGAAAATTATGATGAAGGAGCTGTTATCTTACAGGCAGAATGTCCGGTAACAGATGAGGATACTCCGGAAACACTGGCAAAAAAAGTCCATACATTAGAATATAAATATTATCCGGAAACCGTAGAGAAATTATTATTAAAAAAGTAATTCCCGGAAACTGATATGATAAGATATTTGGCCTGCTGATAAATAAGCGGATTGTCTTATCTTTGCCCTACTGAATAAATACTCATCTCAGAAAAAGTTTGTAATACTAAATTTCATAACCATATGTCACATAATTTATTAAAAGGGAAAAAAGGCTTGATATTCGGAGCTTTGAATGATAAATCCATTGCCTGGAAGACAGCTGAACGTGCTTTTGAAGAAGGAGCAACGATCGTCCTAAGTAATACTCCTGTTTCATTAAGAATGGGAACGGTTAATGAGTTAGCTGAAAAATGCGATACCATAGTAATTCCCGCTGATGCCACTAAAGTAGAGGATATCGAAGTAGTTATCGAACATGGGATGGAAAAACTCGGCGGTAAGTTTGATTTTGTATTGCATTCTATCGGAATGTCTCCTAATGTACGTAAAGGAAAAACATACGACGATCTGGATTACAATTATTTACTTCAAACGATCGATGTTTCAGCGGTTTCTTTTCATAAAATATTACAATCATGCCGTAAGATGGACGCCATTAATGAATGGGGATCTGTTGTGGCACTTTCGTATATAGCTGCACAACGCACTTTATATGGTTATAATGATATGGCAGATGCCAAAGCCATGTTAGAATCCATTGCCCGCAGTTTCGGTTATATATATGGCCGTGAAAAGAAAATCCGGATCAATACCATATCACAATCCCCGACCATGACTACAGCCGGAGGCGGGATCATGGGCTTCGACAACCTGATGGATTTTGCAGACCGGATGTCACCTTTAGGAAATGCCACTGCGGATGAATGTGCCGATTATATTGTCATGCTCTTCTCAGACCTGACCCGAAAAGTCACCATGCAAAACCTGTATCATGATGGAGGCTATTCCAGCATGGGGATGAGTCTCAGGGCCATGCAAATATACAATGAAGGGCTTGAATATCAAGATGTAAAGAAATACTAGAATCTTAAAGTTTTATCTTTGACCCCAGGTAAAATCTTTCTGTACGGATTATGTTTCCTTATTATTATCTTTCTGATCTCATTGGTTTTTCCTACTGATGGATGGAAGATAAAAAACCATATTTTCTATTTTCCTGATCACACTTCATGGTACCCGGATAAACCTGCCTATAAGGATATACAAAAAATTATCGCTTCCATTGACACCAGTGATTTTGATTTTATTACCGATACTGTTGCGTCAATAATTCCTGATTCTGTCCAAATGCTTGCGGATACCCTACGGGGACCTATGCCGATTGATAGTGTATATACATATACTTATCCGTTTGAATATCCTGAAGGGCAGGATACTTTATTATACCCTTTCTTTCGTACAATCAACATCCTGAATAAAAAAGACAAGCCTGTCCGCATTTTACACTATGGAGATTCGCAGATAGAAGGCGACCGTATCACGTCTGCCATACGTAATTACATGCAAAAAAAATTCGGAGGCCGGGGATGTGGTCTTATTCCTGTAGTCCCGGTAACGGATGCCGCCCGTACTTTTCAACAGGACATTCCAGAAAAATGGGTCCGTCTTTCTTTATTAGATAGAAAAGGAGATTCATTAGTCCAACACCGCAAATTCGGAATTGCAGGGGCATTGTCCCGGTATATGCCGGCGGATTCGACAGATACCATTACACATATCGGCTTAAAACCTATTTACTTTGGTTATAAAAATGCCCGGTATTTTACCCATGTCAAGCTATTTTACGGGACATCCGCAAATATGTTATCCGTTATTGTCAATAAAACCGACACACAGCAATTAAATACACAACCCTTGATCTCCTCATTCGAATGGAAATCCGGGAAAAGACAAACCTCTTTTCACATATCCATGCATTCCCGTTCATTTCCAGATATATATGGAATAGCTCTTGACGGGGATAAAGGTATTGCTGTCGACAACATACCTCTAAGAGGAAGCACAGGATCGGATTTTACCCGGATGAATAAAGAACAATTCCATCAAATGTTCCAAATGATGGATGTGGAAATGGTCATCCTTCAATTTGGAGCCAATGCGGTAATGAACATCACGGATAATTATGATTATTACTATAAAAGTATGACCCGTCAATTGAAAATGATGAAATCCTTAAAACCAGAGCTGGCGATTGTCATCATAGGGGTGGGTGATATGTCGCAAAATACGGCGAAAGGATATAAATCATATCCTCACCTGAATAAGGTTCGTGATGCACAACGCAAAGCAGCATTAGATAACGGGTGTATATTTTGGGATTTATATGAAGCAATGGGTGGAGAAGATTCCATGCCGAGTTGGGTCCTGGCAGACCCTCCTTTAGCACAAAAAGATTTTGTCCACTTTACTTACACCGGAGCCAGAATTGTAGGAGAACTCTTTTGCCGCGCTTGGACGAAAGATTATCTGGCTTATATGAAAGATGTTCATCACTAAATGTGTCCAGGTATTTGAAATCAACGGTACAAAATAGTATTCCAAAACTTTGGTTGATACATCAACAATAACCTGTTTATTGTTGATTTTGAATAAAACCGGAATCGAAATTGTAAAGAATATGAAAAGACGGGATTTCCTGAATATGAGCTTTGCCACTGTAGGGGGCGTGTTGTTAGGGGGAGAAGATGTTTTGTCCGCACAGGTAATGAACGAAATATCTGCTCCATTCAACAGAAAAAACTTAACAGAGAATTATGATCTCATCATACATGGGGCAGGACTGGCTGGTTATTTTGCAGCAATGGCAGCCACCCGTAAAGGTTGGAAAGTGTTGGTTCTGGATAAACACCCTTTTCCGGGTTATGACATCACAGCCAAAAGAAACCTGAGGATTTCTGTTGACGGAATAAATGATTTTGACCCGTCTTTTCTTGACCTTTTCCTTCCGGAAGGGGAAAAGCAGGAAATACTTAATCCCGGTTATTTTCCACATGAATCGCGTTTTGGAGATGATCTTTTGTTATTCGCGGGAAGTATAAAAAAAGGGATTTTACGCAACATGCTGGTGAATAATATTCATGTGTTGCTGATGACAGATGTATGCGGGATGATTACCGAAAAAAAATCAGTCAGTGGCGTGCTTGTCTCGTGCAAACATGGTATGTATACCATCCGCTGCAAAAGTTTTTTAGATGCATCCGACAATAACTTCTTTACTCGCGACTTGTTCAATCAGCCATATAAAATTACTGAAGCTTCTTATATATTAGAGTTTGCAGGTGCAGGAAATATTCCTGAAGGAAAAACAATCAGCATCTCTCCGTCTTTTCAACTAACGAATAACCAATTAATGTTTTATCCAGGAAAACGGTTGAAGGATCAGGCATTCATGGAGTTTTCCTTTCCTGTGGAAAAGAATGACCTGAGTGGAATAGAACAAAAAGCAAGGAATATATCTGCCAGTTTATGTCAGAACTTATCTGATATTAGTCCTTTGCTGGCAAATGCACGGCTTCATTGTCAGGCCTACGAATGCAGATATGTGGTCGATCGCCCGGTTGAAACATTTTCTCTCAATGCTTATTATCATATTCCGAATCCTGCTTCTTTGGCTTATCAAAATATCAAACAATTACTTGCTGATGCGACATCTCTTGTTGAAGAAATCAAATTTTCGTCTCCGGGATATGAATCCGGAGTGATTGAATATATTGGCGGAACCATCCCATATCAATGGAAAGGTGAAGAAATTACAGAAGAAGGGTTGAAACTGCCTTTGACACCCTTTATCTTACCATCGGATATGCCGGTTGAAAAAGTCAAAACCTCTATTCTTGTTGCCGGAGGAGGCACTGCCGGAGCCATGACAGCAATGGCAGCTGCAGGGAAGAAAGTCAAAACACTTGTCGTGGAATTCTTTCATGATCTGGGAGGAACCAAAACTACCGGTGGAGTGTCCGGAGAATATTTCGGATATCAGGACAGCAGCCTTTACAAAAGACAGAAACAGGAGATAAAAGAATTCAACAACACTTATCATATGGCCGGATGGACTGGAAGAGCATTTTATCACCTGAAAAAAATCGGTCAGTCGGGCGGCCAGGTCATGACAGGCGCTATCATCTGTGGTGCCATCACTGAAAAAAATCACCTTAAAGGCATTGTTGTATGCGAAAACGGGAGGCTAAAGAAAGTCATGGCAGACATGACTGTTGATGGAACAGGAGACGCGGACATTGCTTACTTTGCGGGAGAAAAATGTGAACTAGGCAATTCCCGTACCGGTAAAACGCAGGATTACAGTCATTGGGATATCCCGGTGAAAAATATGCCCACCCATAATCACCGTGACTTTGATATGATCGATAACACCAAAATATCGGAATTTCAACGAGGCCTGTTTTTCACCCATTATGAGTCACATTTCTATGATTTTTACCCGCATATCGGAGTCAGGGAATCAAGGCGTCCGCTCGGGGTATATCAACTGAATGTAAATGATGTGTTGGAGAATAGGAATTTCAACGATTTACTTGCAAATGCCCGGAGTGATTTTGATCCCCATTATACAGGAAGTTCTGAATATTCCCGCTGCGGATTTCTGCTGCCCCACTCCAATACTACCATTACGGAAATTCCCTACAGGTCGATTGTGCCGTCCGGAATTGAAGGACTTCTTTTTTCCGCAAGGGGTATCAGCGTTACTCATAATGCCATGCAATATACGCGTATGTCTGCCGATGTATGGGTATTGGGATATCTCACCGGACAGATCGCTGCCGAATTAGTCAAACGGAAAAAACGGGCACGAACATTCGATATATCTTCATTACAAAAAGGATGGCTGAAGGAGGGTATTATCAAACATCTTCCTGAAAATAAGGAAACAACTGTAGATAGGGTGAAACGGCTAGCCGGAGGTGAACCCGGAAGCTTGTTCAGCTGTTGCCGTTCGCCAAAAGAAGAAATATTACCTGTATTACGTTCAACCTACCGGACAAATCCTTCTGCCCAGATTGCCCGTGCACTTGCCTGGTTTGGAGACGGAAGTGGTAACAGCCTGATTGAGAAAGAGCTGGAAACTGTATTTCTGGAAGAGTTGAAACAAGGTTATCCCAATGGCTATGTAGAGCATTACAAGGAAGACGGATTATATTGGCGTATCAACAGGGATATTGCATTGTTAGGGATGTCGGGCAATAAGACCGGCAGTACTGTGATCCACCATATATTAAGCCTGGTCTCTTCGGGTGGTGGCTTAATGTTACGCGAAAATGACTATGATAACAATCGTATCGATATGCGTCTGATACCATTCCACAACCGGATATTGAACCTGTGTTTCTATATCGAACGATTGCCTGATGCCCGATACATTCCAAATCTGGAAAGGTTACTTTCCGACAAGAATATCGGCGGGTATATAACGCGAAAATATGAAAATGTCAGGTGGCGTGTTTACCAGGCTGATATGGAGTTATTTATTGCAGCGGCGCTGGCTCGATGTGGTGGAAAAAAAGGATTAGAAGTGCTTACTGGCTACTTATCAGATGTACATTCTGATTTCAGGGGTTTTGCACATTCCGAACTTGTAGCTACACTTGGAAAAGACTTTAACTATAGTGCCGGGGAATGGATAAATTATATTGAAACACTTACTTTTCCGGGAATAGTTACTCCACTCATTAAAGAAATCGAGCTTTAGTCCGGAGTAAAATCGTATACTTGTTATGAGTGATTTTTAATTTGTCATCTCCCTGTATTGCAAATTGATTATTGTTCATTGAAAATTGGCCTGATCAACTAATAAATAAATGACATCTTTAAATTGCAACAATAATTCATTATGATTACTTATATATGATCAATTAAAATATTTTTTCAGTATTTCTTTCACATCTTCAATTTCAGGGGTAATATCAAAAACATGATGAGGTGTCAAATAAAAAGTTTCTTTGTCATGTTTGAAACGTTTCTCTCCTCCTCCTGTAATATTTAACATGATACAGGCATCTTTCGGAAGAGCATTTGCATGCACCTGATCGATCAGCGTAGCTGTCGCTATGGCAGCGGCAGGATGAATATCAATTCCCTCGGTTTTTTCAAACAGATCTGCAGCAGCTTCGGCTTTCTTGTTATCAGCTGTGAGAACATCTCCGCCGGTATCTTTAAGCGCATCATACAATCCGCCATAAATGGCATAAGGAGGTTTACGGTTCGACAATACCTTTGCAGTGATCTCTTCCACCTGCCGGCGGGCTTCGTTGTCATCTCCCGGAAGCATCTCCCTTGAGTCTTTACGCCATGCGTGATAAATAGGAAGGAAAGGTTCATTCTGTGAAACCATCAACTTCATTTTATGGGTCCCATAACGGCCGTCAACAATGAAACGCATATTGGCTTCCCAGGCAGCAATGGCTCCGGTACCGCTTCCTACTGCCTGAAAATAGTAATCAGGGATCCGTTTGATATGGTCGACAGCAGAAAGTACCGTTGTGCCCATTCCGTCCCTCCGGGCTACATTTTTAGCGCCACCTTCCGGAAAGAATCCGGGCAAACCGCAAATCATATTTGAAAGATGAATAGCATCGAAATAATCACTGCCGGAACGGGTGCAAAATAATTTAACATTATCTTTGATCGGCTGGTCGAACCACATCGCATTCAGGTTATCTTCCGGCACACAAAGCACCAGAGGAATATCATTATCTGAACATACCCGGGCAAATGCCCTGGCGGTATTTCCTGCTGAAGCGACCACCAACACATCTTTCACATCCGGACTCAACCGTCCGCAAACCGAATAAGCTTCCGTTTCCTTAAAAGAACATGTCCGCATATTGGCTCCTTTTTCGGGCCAAAAACCATTGAAAGTGATATACAGATTTTTCAGTCCCAGATGTTTGGCCAGCCCTTCACTCTTATAAGTAACGGGTGCGGAAGAACCGCTCAAATGGCGGTGTACCGGCAACCAATCTGCATAACGGAAAATACCCCATGAAGCGTCTTTAGCATATAATTGTACTTCTTCATATACCGTCCTGATCAGTGTAGGCTCTTTTTCACCCGGAGGATCAAGCGTCCACCCTTTATCAGAAAACTCTTTTCCCGAACGTACCGATTGTAAAAGATAATGTGTAGGGACAAAATCTGAATTCATTGAATTGAAATATATATTAAAAATAAGTGATGTATGTCCTGACTGTTTTAAGGCAGTTGGTTATACTTATAAAGAATGACAAAAGTAATGAAATTTCTGTTTGTTGGAAATTTCAAAATGTTATCCGTCCATATCATCTTCTTCTTTTTGCAGTATCATTTCATATATTTCTTCAGGTTTCATATAATACTCCAGTTTGTACCTTCGGTAACCTTCATCAATATCTGCCTGGTGAATAATGAAATATGCATAATTATATAATTGCCATCCGAATCCGCGTGCAATAGCGATTGAGTCTGTTTCCCGTTCCATTTTTCGCCGGTACTTTTTTCCAAGATAACGTATTCCGGTCCATATCATCTGCCATCCCGATTGAGTAGAATAATCCGTAATATGAGCCAATTCATGTCCCATTACCCCGATGCACGCATTAAACGGTGCGGCGTATAACAATTGCGCCTGCTCACTATGTGCTTTTTGATTAATGATTACCTTATACTTTCGTTTGGACCGCTTGCGAAAAAGTAATGACCAGAGACGTGGCTGGGCAGCCATGGATGTCCTGATAGATCCGTATTGTAATCTTATATTGGTTGGGCACAATTCGGGATAATGGCATAATGCCCCGAAAAAAGCAATGACCAGTGAATCATCCTGGACGGTACAAACATGAGCAGAACAGGGAGTTACTGTATCTAATGATGATTTAACCTTTTCATAAAAAAGTATTTTTTCCCGGGGAATATTTTGTCCGGTCACAGAAATAAAAAGAAACAAACAAACCGCCAAAGTGATATCGATCCTCTTCATTTTCCGGATATTGGACTACAGGTTATTCCATTGGATAATAGAAAGATATTATTTTAAAAATACCCGTCGAAGATCTTCTATCTGTTGAGAATTAATGGGGTGTAGGTTCCCAATGGAAGAAGCAAGCACGAGCGATTTGGCACTGAATTCCGCAACCTCAAGACGGTCGAATGTTTGCAAGAGTTTATCTCCCGTAACCAACACCGAATCATTCTCGATGATCAGAGCGGGCATTTTGCTTTCCAGTTTTTCCAGTATTTCTGTTTTTCCCCTGAACTGTGATCCAAAAGGCATCAATGACACATCCTGCAAGAAAATCCAGCTTTCCGGAATGGTCCTTACATCTAAGGCCTGGTGGCTTGTCCCGAAAGCCATTAGGTAGGGAGATTGTGTCAGGATAATAGAGTTGATATGTGGAAACCTGTTGTATATTTCCTGATGCAACCAGGTAACCCGGCTGGGCGTTTTTCCGGGTTCACGTTGTCCGTCCCTGATTTGTACGATGTCTTCTAAATCCATATTCCATCGTAAAACACCGGTAGGAGTGATTAAAAAATCGTTTCCACGCCAACGAACAGATACCGTACCATATGAGCTTACCATTAATCCTTGCCTGCAGGCCCGGTGAACAATATTACAGATTTCCGTACGGATCTGACGTTCATCCGAAGGATAAGCCACAGATGATTGTTCAGGCAGTTGTTCGGGCATTTGCATTTCATATTGTGCAATCTGCTGATCACTTAAATATTTGACTTCACCGATTTGCTGTCCGTAAATGATTGCCCTGGCACAGAATTCGAATGTTTCGAAGCGCTGAAAAGCATCATTAATATCCGAACCACCTACGACTGTTCCATGGTTTTCCATAATGATGGCATTGTACCCTTTCTTAAACTCGGCGCCAATTCGATCTCCTAATTCCTGGCTTCCGGGCACTTCATAAGTAGCATACCCTATTGGCCCGCAAATATGTTTTGCCTGGGAAATCACATTGGGATTGGGGATAACGCGGGCAATACTGAATGAAACCAATGCCGGGGGATGTGCATGGATAATGGCCTTAATATCCGGTCGAGATTCAAAAATAGCTTTATGGAAAGGATATTCGGAAGATGGTTTGTGTTTGCCCACTATAGTGCCGTCGCGTTTAACGAGCATAATGTCTGAAGGGCGTAGAGATCCTTTATCTATGGAGCCTGGCGTTACCCATATATCACCGTTATCATCGATGATAGAGATATTTCCTCCGGATGTGGTGGTCAAGCTACGTTCATAAATTCTACGGATAACAGCAGTAATCTGATCCCGTGGATGCATTAAACGGGTATTAATGATTGGCTCCATTTTGATGGTTTAACAAGTTTATGATTGAAGTAATAAAATTTCATATCCTATAAAGATCATCACAATTAATGTGATGCCTGTTCAATTGCCGGATTTTGCTCAGGCATTGGTTTTTTCTCCTTTTCGTCTGCGGAGGCAGTGATCTTTTCCAGTGTATATATTTGCTCCGTAATGTTCCCATAGGAATCGGATACTTTAATAGAAAAACTGGTCTTATTACTGATATCTACAATAGAAGAGAAATTCGGATTATTGGTATTATGATCGAAATCGACTGCTTTCCCGTCTACAAAAATAGATGTAATCGTGCTTTCATCATTTACTTTTCCTTCAATATACAATGAAGACGAATTTTCCGAAGTAATAATGATGGATCCCTTTTCATCCGGTTTAGGGGTAAATAATGCGATTTGTGGCTTTGCAGTTTCATTCCGGACCAATTGATAGGACAATTTATTTACATTATCATATACATCGGCAACTTCTATTTGCAGGTCTTCTAAATTCTCCAGGTTCACAACGGCAGAGAACTCGAATTCGTCCCCAACTTTGGTAATCGGTACTTCCTGTCCGTTAACAAGTAACTTACTAATCGGACTTTCATCGGTAATTTTTCCTTTAAGGGTAAGGCTCTGTTGATTATCCGGGACCTGTATTTCAAACTTATCGGTAGCTTCCTGATCCGTTAATGCCAACTGAGGTGCACGATTCTCACGGTTAAGTTCAAAAATCCGTTGATTCGCCAATTGAATAATGGTTTCTTTTTCAGGATATTTTGTTGCTACAGCCAATAATTTTTGGTAATCGGCTAAAGCAGATGTCTTATTGCCCAGCCCCAGATAACTGTCGGCCCTCCCTGAAAGGGCTTGCCAATTATCCGGTTCGATTTTTAGCACAAATTCAAAATCATTTAATGCTTCCTGATATTTATTGGTTTCTTTGTAATAGGTCCCTCTCCAGAAATGAGCCTGTACATTTTCCGGATTCATTTGAATAGCAAAAGATGCATCATCAATAGCATCCTTATATTGTTTTAAAAGGGCAAAACCTCGGCTACGGGCAACCAGGGCTTCCTGTGAATCCGGATTAATGCCCAGTGCAGCATCTGCATTCGTAAGCGTTTCTTCTGCTTTATTCATGCCGGCGTTTAAATCAGCCAGGGCAATGTATGCTTCGATCATACCTTTATCGATTCTTGTGGCCCTCTCATAAGCCCATCCTGCTTTTTGACGTGCATTTAAGCGTTTATTTACTTCTCCCTGTAAGAAATAATTCATGGCGGTTTCACCGATCATTAAGGTAGAATCACTTACCCTAAGTGCGGCTTCTGGTTGATTCATTTCCAGCAATGTTTCTATTCTGACATGATAAGCGGGAAGATATTGCGGGTTGAGTTTAATAGCATGATTCAGGCTTTGAAGCGCTGCCGGATATTGTTTATTCTTATAAAGGTTCCGTCCCAATAAATACCATAAATTTTCCTCATCGGGTGAAAGAACGGTTAATTTTTTGTAATCATCTACAGCCTTATCAAATTGTCTCAGGCTTTCATAAGCTTCAGCACGCACTTTCAATATTTCTTCCGAATCAGGATGTGCTGTGACTGCCTGATTTAATATTTCAAGTGCTTTTTCAGGTTGATTGGCAAGCGAGTCTGCCGTTTGCATAATTGCATCAACATCCTGTGCCTGTGCGAAAGCAACAGACAAATAAAACAGGAAAATAATGCATATACTTTTCATTATACTTATAAAAAATTTTTAACCCGCATTAACGTAAGCATTTATGACTTTAAATAGTAATCAAATATTATGCCGCAAGTTATTGAAAATACTTGTCTTTGCTTCATACAACGATATTTTTCTACTTTTGTTTTCATTTTTTGAGAAAATTGTGGCTCTATTTTGGAGAATATATGATATAAATATGGAACCATAAAATATTTATTTCGTATAATTGTGTAAAAATAGCTATACTCTGAATGGTATAATTTTTGGTTGTATAGTCAAAGAGAAATGAAGGAGATGAACGAGGATAAGTTTTGTGAAAGATTGAAAGGATGTCCGATATATGCAGGTTATTTGAAATCGAATGATGTCCTGTCGAGTGCATACAAACATAAATATTGTGAAACTGAAAACGGTAAAGAAATATGTAAACGTTATCAGGTAGCCAAAATAATGGGTTATTGTCCTGAGTATATCCTGCCAAACAGCCAACTACCTGTAGAAGAGATAATAAAAGATGAAGAGAAAAGAAAGCAATCTTCTTTTAATTAATATTTCCTAATTCCTTTTCTCAAAATTATATTCCCTGCCATTGCACAAGTCATTCCGGATATGACTGAATTTAGATACAACTTTCAAATTTTTAAAGTGTTGGGTATTATCTGATTTTTCAGATTTGAAATGAAAAACGATTTTTCTTTGGAAAAACCTTTTAACAATAAGGAATATCTAAATACTTATATCCTACTGGTCTAATTGTATTTTATACAACCGATTATATTACCCTAATTTTACAATTATCTGTAACAATGTGTATATTTGCATTTATGGATCATTCTGTTTTTTCCCAAACATACAAAACCCATGTCCAAAGCTTGTATAGCTATGGTATAGGATTAGGTTATCCTCATGAAATATGTTTGGATGCCATTCAGGATGTTTTTTGCAAACTATATACTCAAAATCTTTTAGCCGATATTAACAATATAAAATATTATCTTTTCCGTAGCCTTAAAAACAGATTGATCGATATTAGAAAATCTACCAAAAAAGAAATAAATCAATTGAATGAAAATGAGGAATTTTCTATTGAAGTATCTATTATGGATCATATTCTCATTTCGGAAGAAGAAATATTATTAAAAAATAAAGTGGAATCTCTATTAAAATTGTTGACTGACCGTCAGAGAGAGGCTATTTATTTACGATATATGCAGGAATTGGAATACGAAGAAATAGGCCGGCTGCTGGATATGAATGCCGAGTCTGTCAGGAAGTTAGTACACCGGGGAATTGATAAAATCAGGAAAAACACAGATCCGAATACATTCCTACTGGTATTGATCTTTTTGATGAAATATTTTTTAAAGTATTGATTTATACCAGCATTTATAAAAAATCATCATTTTTTTTCTCCAAAGTGTCCACGTTTTTTTTTTGAAGTCGTCTTTTATTATGATTATGTCATAGTAAGTTTATGAGACAAGAGAAAGAGTATAGGAATTATACAGATTTTTTAAAAGAAGATAAGTTTATCGAATGGAGATTATTACAAACTCCTGAATTGGATCTGTATTGGGAAGATTTTATTAAAAACCATCCGGAAAGAAAGAATGATATAGCTAAAGCTGTAGAGAAATTCAATGTGATCCGTTTAAATGACCATCAACTTCCACAGGAAATACAGGAACATCTTTACCGAGAGATCATTCGAAACACAAAGCAACGAACTATATTTTCGGGAAGGGTTATTTATTATCGGATCGCCGCTTGTGTTGCGTTACTTATTATGGTAACCGGGTCTTTCATATTTTTTCAACGAAATAAAGCCATAGAAGATATACCGAGTATTGCCAATGCCATTGTCGGTACACCGCTTCCTTCTTCCTCCATCCGGTTAGTTTCAGCAGATAAAGTCATAGAATTAGATGAAAATGCAGAAATATCCGTATCAACGGACGGAAATGCAGTTATTAACGGTGAGAAAATGGATATCACTGCTGTAAAACCATCCGGTGAAATAATGAACAATCAATTGATCGTTCCTCCTGGGAAACGTTCTACATTACAATTGGCAGATGGTACAAAAGTGTGGGTTAATTCAGGAACGACAGTGCGTTTTCCTACCTCATTTGATAAAACCACACGTAATATCCACGTTATAGGTGAGATATACATTGAAGTAGCGGAGACGGATCAACCGTTTTATGTCCATACGCCCCAATTTGATATCATGGTACACGGCACTAAATTCAATGTTTCGGCTTATTCCGATATGGTTGATCAAGCCGTTGTTTTGGTTGAAGGAAAAGTAGAAGTGAATACTTCCGCACAATCTAATATAATGGTTCCCGGAGAAATTCTTTGTATACACGAAAACAAAATAGATATCCGAACGGTAAATACCGATGAATACACTAGCTGGAAAGATGGTATTCTGATAATGAATGGAACCCCGATATCGGAAATCCTAAAGAAATTAGGACGTTATTATAATGTAGTGTTTGAAGATCAAAGCAAAGATCTGCTATCATCCAAAACATGTAGCGGGAAATTATTTTTGGCCGAAAATCTGGATGATGTGATGATTTCTTTGTCTGTACTGTCTTCAACCAGGTTTTCAAGAGAAAACGATATCATCTTTATCGATCAATAATACATTATTATAACATGTGTGATTGTGCCATTTTTAATATTCTATTAACCTAATCATAAAAATTACAAAATATTCATTTAATGATTGAATAGTTCCTTTGCTGTATAATTAATTAATAATAAGGGTTGCCTATGGAGATATAAAAACCGAGAAAAAACAAAGCCGGTTAATAGTGGAGTATTAACCGGCAGAATGTCCAATTTACAAATTCATTATTGTAAACTAAAAACTTTTTCAAATATATGAAACAATTAGAGATAATTACCCGGTTTATGCCGGGAAAAATTCGCACTTGGGTAAAAATTATGAAAATTACAGTATTTCTTTGCTTTGCCGGGATATTTTCAGTGATGGCGGAAGATATGCTTTCACAAGATGCAAAGTTGAGCATCAAAATGGAAAATGTAACCATTAACCGATTCTTTTCCGAGATAGAAAGAAATAGTGATTATGTTTTTCTTTTTTCGGATGATGTCGTGTCCGAGTTGAACAATACAATTAATACAAGTTTCAGAAATACGGAACTCTCAAAAATCCTGGATACGGTATTGGAAAATACAGATCTTTCTTACCTGGTCACAGGACGGCAAGTAATCGTATTTAAAGAAAAGACAAAAGACAGAGGTATAAAAGTTGAATTACAGGAAAAGTCAGTTACAGGAAAAGTATTTGATGAAAAGGGAGAACCTTTACCTGGTGCTTCTATCGTTGTTAAGGGAACAACCCGTGGTGTAATGACGGATATTGACGGATCCTTTTCCATTAATGTGCGGCCGGAAGACGAATTGGAGATTTCATTTGTCGGTTACCAGAATTACTCTGTCCTTGTAGGGAACCAGACGGAGATCAACGTGAAATTACTTCCGTTGGTCAATGAATTGGATGAAGTAACTGTTGTAGCCTTTGGGAGACAAAAGAAAGAAAGTGTAATTTCATCCATTACCACTGTTTCGACAAAGGACCTAAAAGTGCCCAGCAGCAATCTTACTACTGCTTTTGCAGGACGTGTGGCAGGCTTAATTTCGTACCAGACCAGTGGTGAACCGGGACAGGATAATGCTAATTTCTTTATCCGTGGTATCACTACGTTCGGCGCCGATGCGAAAAAAGATCCGTTGATACTGATCGATGGAGTGGAATTAACCACGGATGATCTTGCACGGTTGAACACCGATGATATCGCCAGTTTTTCTATCATGAAAGACGCCACAGCTACAGCACTATATGGGGCCCGTGGTGCCAATGGCGTAATCCTGGTAACTACTAAGGAAGGTCGTGAGGGACGGGCACAGGTAAATCTACGACTCGAAAATTCTTTTTCTAGTCCGACCAAGATGGTAGATTTGGCTGACCCCATTACTTATATGAAAATGCACAATGAAGCGGTACTCACACGTGACCCCAATGGTGTCAGAATGTATTCCGCAGAAAAGATAGCTATGACCCAACGCGGAACTTATCCGGATATTTATCCTGCAACTGACTGGTATAAATCCATGTTCCGCAATGTAATATCCAACCAACGCGCTAACATGAGTGTCAGCGGCGGGGGCAAAGTCGCACGTTATTATGTGGCGGCTAATATAGCACAAGACAATGGAAATCTAAAAGTCGACGACCGGAATGATTTTAATTCTAATATCAACCTGACCAAATATGCTGTACGTTCGAATGTCAATGTCAATGTAACCAAAACCACTGAATTGATTTTGCGGTTAAGTTCTACATTTGACGAATACCGCGGCCCTATTGACGGAGGTTCGGATATGTATCGTAAAGTAATGCAGGCCAATCCTGTTTATTTCAAACCCTCTTACGAACCGGATGAACATTTCAGTTACGTGAGCCATGTGCTTTTTGGAAATTACGGTACAGCCAATTATATCAACCCGTATGCACAGGCGTTAAGGGGTTACCGCGATTACAGCAAAAATATGACGATGACTCAGTTCGAAGTAAAACAGAACCTGAATATGTTAGCCAAGGGTTTATCCTTCCGCGCTATGGTCAATATGAATCGTTTTTCCGAATTTACCGTTAACCGCGAATATTCTCCGTTCTATTATAGTATTGACACATATGACCTGAATGCTAATACATACACGTTAAAATGCCTGAATCCGGCAGGAGGAGACACCTATCTCAATTATAGTCCCGGTTCACGGAATATCAATACGGTTTTCTATCTTGAATCGGCCATGGAATATAATACGGAAATATCAGAAAAACATAGTCTGAATGCTCTATTGGTGTACATTATGCGGCAAGAGAAAAAAGGGATCGCCGACAACCTGCAACTTTCATTGCCGAATCGCAATCTTGGTATTTCCGGCCGTGTGGCATACAATTATGACAGTCGATATTTTGCCGAGTTTAATTTTGGTTACAATGGTTCGGAGCGTTTTGCCAAGAAACACCGGTGGGGATTTTTCCCTTCAATCGGGGTAGCCTGGATGCTTTCCAATGAAGCATTTTTCGATCCTTTGAAAAATGTATTTCCACAGTTCAAGCTGAAGGCAACCTATGGTATGGTGGGTAATGATGCCATTGGTAGCAATAATGACCGGTTCTATTATTTATCGCAGGTCAATATGAATGCCAGTAAAAATGTCAATTGGGGTTCTTCTATGAATTATAATCCCGGCGGCATATCGGTAACACGCTATGCCAACGACCAGATAGGCTGGGAAACCGCATATAAAACGAATATCGGTGCCGAAATATCTGTAATCGGAGGTTTTTCTGCAAATATCGACTTTTTCCATGAACGAAGGGAAAATATCCTGTTGGATCGTGTAATCCCCAATACCATGGGTATCATCCCCAACATCAAGGCCAATCTGGGTGTAGCTACCGGAAAAGGAGTGGATATGGAATTAAATTATGAAAAAGTATTCAGTTCGGATTTTTTCCTTACCGGCCGTGGAACTTTTACGTATGCTACCAGTAAGATAAAAGAATGGGAAGAGCCTGATTACGCCGATACACCATGGAGATCAAGAGTAGGACATAATATCAACCAGCAATATGGCTATATTGCCGAACGCCTGTTCGTAGATGAAATGGAAGTAGCCAATTCACCGACACAATTCGGTAATGTAATGGGCGGTGATATTAAATATCGCGATGTGAACGGAGACGGTAGTATTTCTACTTTGGACCTGGTTCCTATCGGATATCCCACCGTTCCGGAAATCAATTATGGTTTCGGGTTAACAGTTGGCTATAAGGGTTTTGACTTTTCCTTCTTTTTCCAGGGATCCGCCCGGCAATCTTTTTGGCTGACCATCAGTGGAAATGGAAATATTCAGCCGTTTGTTGACGGAAACAGTGATGATGGTTTGGTAGGGCAAAATGCCGTATTGCAGGAAATAGCAGACAACTACTGGACAGAGGGGAACCGTAATCCTTATGCTTTCTGGCCCCGCCTGTCGACTTATGCAATCACAAATAACAACCAGACCAGTACCTGGTTCATGCAGGATGCCACCTTCCTGCGTCTGAAATCTGCCGAAATAGGTTATTCACTTCCACAAAACCTGATCAAAAAATTATTCATGAGCAATCTCAGGGTATATGTCAGCGGAACAAACCTGCTTTGCTGGAGCCGCTTTAAACTGTGGGATCCGGAAATGGCAGGGCAGGGCCTCGGCTATCCGCTTCAACGGGTAATCAATGTCGGATTAAATATAGGTTTTTAACCATATGATTCAGAAAACAAATATTGAAAATCAAAACATAACAATGATGAAATCAATTATAAAATATTGTATTTGCTTGCTTTGTTGCATATCGATAGCGTCATGCGATTATTTGGATGTAGTGCCCGATGCAATACCGACATTAGACGATGCTTTTGCCGACCGCTACACTGCAGAAAAATACCTGGCGACCTGTTACTCAGGAATGCCTAAGGCAGCAGGATGGAATGAAAATCCTGCATTTCTCGGTTCCATGGAACTCATTATGAATACTAATTACCGTACAGATGGAGGAATGCGTTTTGCACTGGGAGAAAATAACGCGACATCACCCGTCATCAATTACTGGGGAAATGAAAGCGGGAATGTGATCTCATTGTACGCCGGTATCCGTGAATGCAACACCTTTCTGGATAATATCGGAAGTGTACAGGACCTGAAAAGTGAAGAGAAAAACCGGATGATTGCCGAAGTAAAACTACTTAAGGCATGGATGCATTTCTACCTGATTACCTATTACGGCCCAATTTGTCCGTTAAGGGAAAGCCTTCCGGTAAATACTTCTACTCAGGGAATCAGGGTATATCGTGAAAAGATTGATGATTGCTTTGCCTATGTTCTTGAATTACTCGAAGAAGTGATCAACAGCAATGCATTACCCGACCGGATCACCAATCGTACGTCGGAACTGGGACGCTTCACACAATCGGTGCCTTATGCTCTGAAGGCAAAAGTGCTAACCTACTGGGCCAGCGACCTGTTCAACGGGAATACGGATTACAGTTCATTTAAAGACCACCTCGGTGAACCTTTTTTCAATCAGGTGAAAGATAATACACGCTGGGATAAAGCAGCCGAGGCCTGTAAAAAAGCAGTGGAAGTATGTCTGGCCAATGGTATCCGCCTGTATCAGACATCCGATTACCTGCAAACAAAGGAGATGTCGGATACAACCTTGTTGATCAATACACTCAGAAGTTCGGTCAGCGAGCAATTGAACCTGAATGTTGAACTGATTTATGGAAATACATCTTATCCCTGCGGATTGAACGTTCAGCGGCATTGTATTCCCCGTTTTGAAGCCGGTTCAGCAGCAAACGCTACCAGCAGGTTGAGTGTTCCACTTCAGGTAGTCGACCTGTTTTATTCAAATAATGGCCTTCCTCTGGACGAGGATAAAGACTGGATGGATGGAGATAAGTACAATACCCGCTTTGAGACCTTACGTACCGGCGACGACTCACATCGGTTTGTCATCCAACCCGGTGAAATAACTTCGGCAGTTAATTTCGACAGGGAACTGCGTTTTTATGCGGCTCTGGGTTTCGATCGCGGTAAATGGTACGGCAACCATTATAACAACGAGCCGAATGATGATGCCGAATCTTTTTATCCTAGAGCCCGGTATGCTGAGTTTTCCAATAGGGCATCCACTGAAGAATACAGCGCTACCGGATATTGGGCGAAAAAATTAGTTGCCATGAATACACGGTGGCGTGATGCCAATGAACTTACCTATGTAAGTTATCCTTATCCGGACATCCGTTTTGCCGATCTGTTGTTGCTTACGGCAGAAGCTATAAATGAAGCTACTTTGGGTGACGACAATGCTACGGTTAATGCGGAATTATATACCTATATTGATATGGTCCGTACACGGGCCGGATTAAAAGGTGTTGTTGAAAGCTGGAACGATTATGCTATTGCCGATAAACGGAGCAAACCGTCCACCAAAGGTGGCATGAGGGAGATCATCCGGCGCGAACGGAAAGTGGAGTTGGCACTGGAAGGGCAGGATTACTGGGACAGGAAACGGTGGAAAACGGCGCATAGGGAACTGAACCGTAATATACAGGGATGGAATGTTACAGTAGAGGATGCTAATCCGAATGCCTATTATAAGCCGGTTACTGTTTATACGCAAAGGTTTACCGTACGAGATTACTTTGCCCCCATTCCCGAGGAAGATCTGACCAATAATCCGCAATTGGTACAAAATCCCGGATGGTAATATTTAAAACCTCAAAAACGAAATAATATGAAAACAAGAATATTATATATTGCCAGTTTAATGTTTCTGTTTCTTTCCTGTACGGAAAAAAAACTGGACCCGATTAATTCTTCGACCGGAAAACCGGCACCGGTATCCGATGTACAGGCAGAGCCGATTCCAGGCGGAGCGTTGGTATCTTTTACAGTACCGCAGGATGACAATGTATTGTCCGTAAAAGCCATATATACTTTGACCAACGGAACACAACGGGAAGCGATAACGTCTTTTTACGGAAACAATCTGAAAATAGAGGGATATAATGATGTTTCGGAACACGAAGCATTGTTATATACCGTCAGTCGTGCTCAGGAACTGTCCGAACCGGTATCCGTAAAATTCACGCCGCAGGAATCACCTTTAAGCAGAGCTGCCGCATCGGTAAGCATCTCCAGTGATTTTGGAGGAGCTTATTTTTCGTGGAAAAATGACGATAAAGTATTGCTTACGGTTGAGATGCTGGCTGCAGCTGATAACGGAGAAATGCAAACAGCCAGGATCGTAACGTCCACGCTTGATTCGGCTTTCTTTAGCATTCGTGGTTACGATCCGACACCCAGAAAATTCGGCATTGTTTTTACGGATAACTGGGACAATGTTTCGGACACCATTTATCCTACAGACGGTACCATTACGCCCTGGCTTGAGTCTAAGTTTGACAAAAAGCTTTGGTCTGTATACAAAATTAATGGCAATTATCTTTCAGGTGATGCAACATTTGTTAACTGGGAAGGTAGGGATGAGTATATGTTTGATGACAATATAGATACATACGGACACAGTTATTCCGGATCACTTCCCGTCAGCATTACCATAGACATCGGTAAAGAATCAAGATTGAGCCGTGTGCTTTTCTTCCAGCGATTGTATAATAACCTCTATTACCTTTGGGGAAATCCCAGACGGATTATTGTTTATGGACGCAAAGATGCACCGGCAACGGGCAACTGGGATGAATGGACGGAACTGATAGATTATACCATGGAAAAACCTTCGGGAACCAGCGATGATTTTACTGTTAATACGGATGAGGATATTACCGCTGCTTTGAACGGGCATGAGATATCTTTCCCGATATCATCCGACACTTATCGGTATCTCCGGTTCAGGTTTATGACCTCCTGGGAAAACAGGCCTTATGTGCATCCTGCGGAAATAACCCTGTATGGGGAATATGCCGAATAGTTTAACCATTTAAATGAATAACATAAATGAAAGGAATAAAATATTTTAGTACGTTGATCATTATCATGTCTATGTTCGCATCTTGCGATGACATGATGGATGTTCATAAAGAATATATTGAAGGCGGAGAAATCGTATATGCGCCGAATCTGGATTCGCTTTGCTTTTATGCGGGACACAACAAGGTATATTTCAAATTCTGGACCTTCAATGCCGTAAATGTGGGAAGTATTGACCTGTACTGGGATGAGGATTCGTTGATCATTCCCGTAACTCCTTCTTCCGGTTTGGATAGCATCATGGTGGAAGTACCCTGTACCGAAGAAAAATCGTATACTTTTACAGTCCGGACAACAGATGTTTTCGGGAATCATTCGTTGTGGAATACCGGTTTTGCCAATTCATACGGTGATTTTTTCCAACAATCGTTGTCAAACCGCTCTGTCAAAGGATTTGAATTGGTCGGAAGCGACGGACAGATATCCTGGTTTCCTTCGGCAAGTAATCTTGTCCGTAGCGAGGTGCGTTATACGGATACCAATCAGCAAGAACAAATTGTGAAAGTACCTGCCGATCAGTTGGTCACTCAATGTCCCGGACTAACAAGTAATCGTTTTGAGGTGCAATCTTTCTTCCTGCCGGAAACAAATGCAGTAGATACCTTTGTTGTCACCTGGGAACAAGTGAATCCGTTATATAAATACTCACGAGCCGGATGGAGTGTTAAATACTGCAATTCTTGGCAAGGGATGCCATCGCTTACCACAGCAAATGAAATGCCTCCATGTATTTTCGATAACAACTTCGCTACATTCTGGCATTCGAGATATACTACTTTAACTGCAGGCTATAATCCGGCCTATCCTGACATTACCAGAGATCCGCCCCCCTTTACAATAGTCATAGATATGGGGGAACCGATGGAAATCATACAGGTTGACCTTTACCGGCGGTTAAATAATAATAATACACAAACAGTGATTGTATACGCACCTACTGTAGAAGACAACCTTCTTACACAGGAGGATATCGAATGGCTGGGAAATACTCCGGTATCGTATACCAATCACACATTCTTCAAAAATTATTATTATGCAGGGGTGGAGAACAGTAAC
>JAISOY010000201.1 GCA_031275285.1 Bacteroidales bacterium
ATATTAAAGAGATCTTTCATGGTGAAAATCCCTTTTTTATCGTGGATAAACTCGGCTGCAAGAACGGCTCCAAACGCAAGTCCTTTACGGGAATGTGCCGTATGGGTAATCTCTATATCATCAACATCTGAAGCATATTTTACCGTATGCGTTCCCGGAACACTATCTTTCCGGATCGCATGGATAGAAAGGATGTCTTCACCTTCTCCATCAAGTTCCCATTTCTTTATATCGGATATTTCATCCATTATTCCTTCTGCCAGGGTAATAGCAGTACCACTGGGTGCATCTAATTTTTGGGTATGGTGTATTTCCTCTATTTCCGGTTTATATGAGGGAAATTTGCTCATCATTCTGGCAAGAACACGATTGAGTTCAAAGAAGATATTCACCCCAAGGCTAAAATTCGACGTACATAACATAGAACCGTTACGTTCCGTACACAATTGCTTTGCATCGTTCAACCGGTTGTACCAGCCGGTTGATCCTGAAACAACAGGGATATCATATTCAAGACAACGGGTAATATTATCATATGCGGTAAGAGGATTCGTAAATTCAATGGCTACCTGAGCTTTCTGCATGTTTTCCCGGGTAAATTGATCCAAATTATCAACATCTATCGCCAAAACGACCCGATGACCACGCTCAAGAGCAATAGCTTCTATAGCCTTACCCATTTTTCCATATCCTATTAATGCAACGTCCATATACTATATTTAATAAAGTTCTATTTCATAAGGCATCCTGGCTTGTACGCCCTGGGAATGTATCAAATATTTTAACTGATGATAGTGTTTATAATACTCTCCTAATTCCTTTTGTACAGTTCGCATACGCATTTCTTCACTCAAACTGGATAAAAGGGATGCTAACGGATTGGATTGTTCAGGAAGTTCTTTGACCGTATAATCGGATATTCCCGCTTTTTCAGCAGCCATACGTATAGCATCCGATATCCCTCCGAAATCATCTATCAGACCTAAACGCTTCGCTGCAACGGCATCCCATACACGACCCTGCCCGATGGCATCAACGGAATCTTTTTCCATATTTCTGCCTGTCGAAACACGGGTAATAAAAGTATCATATATATCTTCTACACTTAATTGCAATAAATTACGTTCTTCCGCACTAAGAGGACGCATAGGATTAACAAAATCAGCATGTTTATTGGTTACGACTTCATCAAATGTAAGTCCAAGTTTTTTATTCATGAACCCCTTCAGGTTGGGCACCATTCCGAAGACACCGATAGAGCCTGTAATCGTTGTAGGATCTGCAATGATCATATCAGCCTGTGTTGCGATGTAATATCCTCCGGATGCTGCAACATCCCCAAAAGAGGCGATAACAGGTTTTATTCCGGAAGCTAACTGAACTTCACGGCTGATTATATCAGAAGCTAAAGCGCTTCCCCCTCCGGAATTGATCCGTAAAACAATAGCTTTTACTGTAGTATCTTTCCTGGCCTTACGAATAGCCTTTGAAAAATCTTCTGAGGTAATGTCGTTTGATCCGCTACCCATGACAATATCTCCTTCGGCATAGATTACAGCAATCTTTTGTCCGGATTTTGACTGTTTCTTTTCAGAAAACGCCTTTCTATATTTTGAAAGAGAAATGAATTGCAATTTTTCCACTGATTCAACACCGCTTTTCTCCTTTAGTTCATCCAATACTTCATCATAATACCTGACACCATCTATCAATCCTTTTTCTTTAGCTGATGTTGCATTATGCACTTCCAGTTTATCAATCCACTCATTCAGCTGACTTTCTGACAATTTCCGGGATTCTGAAATAGTTTTCAACAAGGAATTCCATATGGATCCGACATAAGAAATGGTTTGCTCACGATTCTCTTTACTCATTCCTTCCATCATGAACGGTTCAACAGCACTTTTAAATTTACCATGCCGTATAATTTGCACATCGACATCCAGCTTCTCCAGAGCTTTCTTATAAAATGTGATCTGGGAACTCATCCCCTTGAAAATGAAATCCCCTAACGGATTTAAATATATCTGATCGGAAACGGTGGCCAGATAATATGCTTTTTGAGTATAAGTATCACTATAGCTTATAATAAATTTACCGGATTCTTTAAAATCCAACAGGGCATTCCGGATTTCTTCCACAGTGGCAATACCTGCCGGGATATATGTCAGATTCAAATAAATCCCTTTAATTTTAGGATCTTCTTTGGCTTTCCTGATACTCATCAAAATATCATTCAATCCGATCACTTGTTTTGATTGCATGTTCAGGTAATCAAACGATGGAATTGTTCCTTGGGGAGAACGCTCAACGATTTTGGTATCCAGGTCGATTCTCAGTATCGTATTTTCTTTTACAGCCACTGGCTTATTGCCAAAAGATGCCATAGCGCTAAATATTCCCATCATAATGGAAAACATTATAAAAAGAGCTACAATACAACCAAGAAACGATGCCAAAAGATATTTAAAAAATTTAGCCATATGTAAAATTATTTTAAATGATATTCAAAAAAGAATCAAAATACAATGCCTGACATTTCCTGATACAGAAATCCCTGTCTGATTTGTTAAATTTCAAAAATGGATGAATTACCTAAAGGGTTTTTACGTGTGAAACGATTCCGACAGCGGAACCCTCCTTGCCGTCCTTAAATGAAATGAATAAAATATATGCTCCTGTTTTATGGCAATCAAAATCAAAACTTCGGTATTCTTTTCCGGTTTTAGGATCGTAAGATGTGCCCATTAACCGGTTTTCATCAAATAACCTTAAAACTCCTTCACCCAGAGACAATTCATCAGTACAAATCGTAAAACGATACCTGTTTCCTTTCCTCAGGGCAATGGCTTTCCTGAATTGAGGAATTCGTTCTCCCGACCTGGTCCCCGATAATTGAACAGGAAAATCGGCAACATATTTGACATCACCTGCAGCCTTAATACACAAATCGATTTTCTGAGCCTCTGTTTGTGCATTAGCCTGTTGGTGCGAAAAAAGGATCGCAGACAATAAAAACAATAGCAATAATAGGTTTTTCATTGAACGAAAAATTATCTCAAAAATAATACATTTTTATAATACTATTTCAAAAAGATATCAAAAAATCTAACTACTATTGAATCAGCTTATTCCTTATGGTTTCAGCCAATGACAAAATCTGGGTCATTTGTTTGTCGGTATAATGCACTGTACTGGTTTCAGTCTGAACAAAAGTCAGGGTACCGTTTTCTTCCATCGTTAACGGTTCTCCCTCTTTTATGGTCAGTGTCATATTATCATATAATTCCTGAAAAGGCATTAATTCGGCTATCAGGTCAGCGACATATTTTTCACTTTGATAATTTTTGAGCAACTTCATCAATTCATCAAACAAAACCTTATTTTCTCCGATACTCTCAGCCAATCGGGGCTCAGAATGTTCTTTATAGAATTGGCACGTTAAGTAAAATGCTTCTACCCAAACCCCACAAATCATTAAAGCGCTCAAATTCCCCCGGTTGGTACGTTGCAGATGCCGGTCCATTTTATTAAAACTCTGCTGCGAAATATAAATTAATGAATCAATATTCTTATTGTTGGTGGATAAACGTTTCAAAGTAGAATAGTCGAAAAACTGTCCGATATTTATATCTTCAGCCAGGCTTTTCATGGATGTGATGTAATTCATAATCAGCCCGGTCTTACCGTACATATTCAGATATCCAAGATCTGCGCCCAGGATTCCAAGATAAAATGCTTTTGAATGACCGGTGTTAAAGCGGGATATATCTTTGGTAGGAGCTAAATGCTTCTGGGAAAAAGGAACATTTAAACTTTTGATCAAAGAAGCAGTTTCAATAGGTGATGAGATATTATCCACCAAATCCTGCACATTAGTATTTGATATTTCAGGCGACAAATTCCGAACGGAATCCGGAATGTTGAAATCGGTGTATTTGTCCGTACGATTGCAAGTACATGACACCTGTATAACAAAAAGAACTATCAAAAAAAAAGGTAAAACTCTGTTGGTCATCATTCTCATATTTCTCCTGCAAAATTAGGAATTATTTACAGAATCTTATCCGCCCGCATAAGATCATTGTTTTTTTCAATATGTCGAAATACAATAGAAGGTACAATATGACTGAAAAACTCCAGATCATACAAACATTAAACCAATAGGTATCATAAAAAGAACCTGCAAAATATTTCCGGGGAGCAAAAAAATGTGTCCGGGCATTTATAAAATCGATAGTTTCAGGGTCCTTATAGATCGGATCGATCTGCTGTACCAGTTGACCGTTATATTCCAGTATTTTATTCTTCTCAAATGTCCTTTTTACTATTTCATTCAGGCGCTCATTCTCATAAGTATTTTTCATATATATATATTTCGATGCATCTTCTTCCAGCATATAGGCGATCAATCGCTCTTTTTTTGCATTAGCACGGGCAAATAAATCCGCATAACGGGTATTCATTGTTCCCAAAAAATCCCGCAACAAATCTGCTGCATTCCGGTCAAATCTCCCAGGGGTCAGCAAAGAAAGATCGAACCGGGCATCTGCATTGAATGACAATTCTTTATTCACCTCATTATACAAGACGGTTAATGCTTGTGTATTCTTTTCGATACGTCCGGTTTCTGCAATTTCATTTGAACATTGTACATGTCGCCCTTCCAATTCCGGAATAAGGTATATCAATTTAAAGTCAGCTAAGTTTTCCTCTTTTTCTATATCGTAAAAATACTTCTCGAATCGGTTGTCTTTGAACTGATGTACCATTAAAGCCTCATAAGACCAACGGGTTACCATAAATTCGGCAGCCATTGGTACTTTATTAATACTTCCTACATTCCGGTTAAGTTTATCAAAGCTAAACATGGCTCCACCAAGTACCATCATAGGTATCATCAACAATGGGATAACGATATAGATCGTTACTACCGAATTAAAAGATGATGAAATGATCAATCCCAGCATATTGGCATATACTGCTGTAGAAAACAATACAAGCCAGTAGGAGAAATACATATCTTTTATTTCCAGAATACTGTTGGCTATTAACACAAAAAGAATTGCCTGTAACGCTGAAATTACAATTAAGATCAAAACCTTTGAAACAAGATAACTGGATCTGCTAAGATGAAGAAATGATTCCCGCTTAAGAATCTTCCTGTCGCGGAATATTTCTTCCGCACTAACAATCAAACCTAAAAACAATGCGACAATGAGGCTCATAAAAATGAAAATCGGTATGTTCTCATTATCTCTGAAAATATATTTATCCGATAAAGGGTCAGCAATATAACGAATGGCATAAGCAAGGATAAAACCCAAAATGGGAGCCTCCAACAAAGTAAGTAACATGTATTGCCTGTTACTCAGCTTAGTAAGCGTATCACGAATCGTATATATCTGTAATTGTTTGAACCAGCCGGGAAGGTTCAAGGATTTTGGCGGTTTTTCCTTGACATGACGGCCGGATTCCGCCTTCATATCCTTATGATATAACGCTTCCCACTGTGAAGGAGAGGTTTTACGTTCATCCGTGTAATAGCCAAATTCGTCCAGGACTTTTTCCTCAATAATGTTGAAGATTAATTCCGGATTCACATTCCCACAGACAGAACATTCTCCGACATCACTATTGATCTGCTCTCCGGCCCGTTTAAAATACATGATGGCCTCCATGGGATTCCCGTAATAAATCATATAACCTCCGGTATCCAGGATGAGCATCTTATCAAACATTTTGTAAATGTCTGATGAAGGTTGGTGAATAACCACGAAAACCTGTTTCCCTTTTAAAGCCAGCTCGCTTAAAAGGTCCATCACATTTTCGGAATCGTTGGAAGAAAGGCCTGATGTAGGTTCATCCACAAAAAGAATGGAAGGTTCGCGCAATAATTCAAGAGCAATATTCAAACGTTTCCGTTGTCCTCCACTGATCGTTTTATTTAAGAAAGATCCTACTTTCAAGTCTTTTTTATCATAAAGCCCCAGATTTTTCAAGATCTTAGAAACCAGGTACATTAATTCGACCTTGGTCTTATCACGGAAACACAACCTGGCGTTATAGTAAAGGTTTTGAAAAACAGTCAATTCTTCTATCAAAAGGTCATCCTGAGGGATGTATCCGATCACTCCTTCCAGTTTCTCATTTTCAGCATGTAGATCGATCCCATTAATGCACACAGTTCCTCCCGAGGGCTTCTCTAACCCACATAACACATTCAGCAAGGTGGTCTTTCCTGATCCGCTGGCTCCCATAATTCCGATAAGCTTGCCATGATTTTCGGAAAAAGAGATATTATGCAATCCCACCGTACCATCTGAAAAATGATAATCAACATTTTCCACTTCAAAAGAAATCTTTTCAGTGATGGTATCAGCCACAAAGTGCATCACTACATCACTGAAATATATCGGTTTACTTTTAGACAACCTGATGGTACTGCCATTCGCAAAAAGAGAAATATGCCGGTTATTTAACTCCAGTCCGTTAAGAAAAATTGACTCATTTCCCGTATACCGTAAAAAATACAAGTCAACACTCCGGACCTTTAAAACAACAATGTAGCCATCAAGTTCTTCAGTTTTTAAAGTCTTGGCATTTACATATTCCAACGGTTCGCTGCAGATAACTAAAACATCCTTAAAGTCATATCCCTCAGGAGTACGGGTCCAGACAAAATTCCAGATACTCTGGTACTCTTCCTTGGGAAGTTTAAATACGTCGGCAACGGTCTTTATAATAGACATCCGCTGGTAAGTAGATTTCGGATGTGCATTCACAAGTTCCAACAAACGTAGCAGGACTACTACCTTTTGTTTTTGTGTCAAGCTCTCATTGATCTTCAGGCATATCTTGAGTATCCGCACGGAATCACTCACAGGGGTGAGCGTTGGTTCGTTCTTTATATTCTTATTCTCATGAGTAGAATATTCATCAAATAATTCAAGGTATTTACCCGCAGCATCCTGATTCAATTGCTGGTTAAGGAATCTTTCAACATAATCCCGTTCACTGGTCAACACCCCGTCATCCTGCCGGACGATTAAGGCAAACAATTGCATCAGGGCCCTTAAAATTACCTCACTCATTTACTTTGACACACAATTTATTATCTGAAGCTGGGATGATTATTTTAATAATTGACTACAAATTTAAAGAAGAAAATACACTTATGATACAAAATTTTATTTATTTACCGCGTGGTTATTAAAGCAGCATTTTTACCATCAGATTATGAGTTGTTTCATGTGAATAAAATTTGATTTTCAATGGTCACATGAACCCCGAAGGGCTCAGTGGAACTAAATATCCAATTTTGTTCATTACGTTGGGTGAACAGTAATGTTCATGGATATTTCATCTGTATAAAATTATTATCAATGGTTATATGAACCCCGAAACCCAAAGGGTTCACCGAAGGTAACGGCTCAGTGATACTAAATGTCCAATTTTGTTCATGATGATGGGTATACCGCTATGTTTATGGATATTTCATGAGTTTATCCGACCTGTAATTGTTTTTTATATGAAATTGTAACTCTTTATCATTTTTCCCGTATAAACACTAAAACCGGTGAGGATTTTAAATACTTGTTCTTTTATCAAGAAATAATGTATATTTGTAGTCAATATTTAAGAACTCACTCTTTATTATAAGAGCTTTATGAGCCTTGATGTTAATCAGTTGTTTATTGAGATTTGCGGGACTGATGCATTTTTTGCCTTTGAAGGTGAAATTTCTTCGGAACGAATTAATATCATATTGGAAGAAATGGAGAAAAAACTGGTAAATTCTCCAATTGATGTTAAAATTCGGAAAAAGGTCTATAACATTATGGTAGAATGTCTTCAGAATTTATATCACCATTCCGATGAGGTTCCTGCAGATTTAGCCTCAATACTGGGAAAAAGTTATGGAATGATTGTCGTAAAAAAACAAGGAGATAACTTTAGGTTGGTTGTAGGTAATTTTATTACCAATGAAAAAGTCGAGTTGTTGTCAGGAAAAATTGACAAATTGAATTCAATGTCGACAACAGAATTGAAAGAAATGTATAAATTCATTCTCAACTACCAGAAATTGTCCTCCAAAGGAGGTGGAGGCCTTGGATTAATTGACATTGCCAGAAAATCAGATAACAAGCTGGAATATCAATTTTATCCTTATAATCAATCATACAGCTTTTACAGATTGGATATTCTCGTTTAAAAAATCGCATAAACTCGTTTAAAATCGCATAAAATTAATTTACAGTATGGACACATTATCAATAGAAGGAACCCCAAAAACTCCTACCGTTCGGTTCGATGCATCGAAAGGTTTGGTTGAAATCAAAGGTCGTTCGATCCCTGAAAATTCAATTGAATTTTACAAACCATTGGTAGACTGGCTTGAAACTTATGCTAAAGAAGCTAAACCCCAGACACAAGTAAACATCCAACTGGAATACTTCAACACCAGTTCATCCAAGTGTATCCTGGATGTATTTAAAAAACTGGAAGCAATCCATAAGGCAAATTCGGGTGTAACCATTAACTGGTTTTATGATGAAGATGATGAAGATATGCTGGAAGCCGGACAAGATTACGAGTCCATCATCCGCATACCTTTCAAAATGATTGAAGTCGTAGGATAGATAATGATTTTATAAAACACAAAACCAATCCGGATTAATGATAATCCGGATTGGTTTTGTGTTTTATAAAATCATCTATTAAATTCAAGTTCTTTTCCGCATATCCCTTCATAAATCTTACCATTATCATATACCAGATTCCCGTTTACCCATGTCTGGCATACAAGAGAACGAAACTCCTGTCCTGTGAAAGGAGACCATTTACATTTATACAAAATATTTTCAGTAGTAACTTTCCATGTGTGATCCATATCTACTAAAACCAAATCCGCCCAATATCCTTTACGGATAAATCCCCTTCCATTTATTCCGAACAAGATGGCCGGATGGTGGCACATTTTTTCCACCACCTGCTCCAAAGAGATGCGCTTCCGATGTACAAATTCCAACATTGCCGTCAACGAATGCTGAACCAAAGGACCACCTGAAGGAGCTTTAAAATAGGTATTCTGTTTTTCTTCCCAGGTATGGGGTGCATGATCTGTTGCCACGACATCAATAGAACCGTTCAACAAGGCCCCGAACAGGTTTTCCTGGTCTTTCGCCGATTTAATGGCCGGATTCCATTTGATTAACGTGCCATATTCATCGTAATCAGTATCATTGAACCATAAATGATGCACACATACCTCCGCTGTTATCCGTTTCTCTGTTAAGGGTATTGAATGATCAAATAATTGTAATTCTTTCCCTGTTGAAAGATGCAATACGTGTAAACGGGTATTATGCTTCCTGGCTAACGCTACAGCCATTGAACTCGACCGGAAACAAGCTTCCTCACTCCGTATCTGCGGATGGCAGGAAATAGGTACATCCTCGCCGTATTTCCGACGAAATAATTCGGTATTTCTCTTTATGATTTCCTCATCTTCACAATGTACAGCAATTAATCCCGGAACCTTGCCGAAAATATCCTCCAGACAACCCTTATCATCTACCAACATATTACCTGTTGAAGAACCCATAAATACTTTTACACCACACACCTTTGAGAAATCCGTTTGTAATAATTCCCCGATATTCTGGTTGGTCGCACCGATGTAGAAAGAATAATTGGCCAAGGACCTGTTCCGGGCGGATGCAAATTTTTCAGCAAGCAAGTCCTGTGTAGTCGTCTGGGGTATGGTATTGGGCATTTCCATGTACGATGTCACCCCTCCTGCCACTGCGGCCTTACTTTCCGTATAAATATCCCCTTTATGGGTCAGGCCGGGTTCCCTGAAATGTACCTGATCATCAATAACACCCGGAAGCAGGTACTTTCCGGAAGCATCAACCACCACAGATCCCGATAAGACACTTTCAGGAATGTTTTCAAAAAAAACTTCCATGATCCGGCCTTCAGAGATCCAGACACTTCCTTTTTTCTGCTGCCCGTCATTGACAATGATTGCGTTTCTGATCAGTTGAGGTTCCATATGGCTGGTTTTTATAAAAAAACATCTTCCCGTAATAAACAGAAAGATGTTTTTTATTTATCTTTTTAACAGATATTAATTAATATCTGTCGTCTTTGGTATTGTCTTCATCATCCGGATAGAACCTCCAAATGTCTTCCGTGAAAGCACTTGATTGTTGTCCGCATCCGATCAGTACCAGATCTTCCCCGCCTCTGCCTTTTCCCGGAAAAGACAACACAAAAGCGCCGTCCCTATTCCCGGTGTACGAATTGTTGAAAAATGAGGTTTTCTGCGTCCATATATCCCCGGTAATTAATGTTATATCTGAATAAACAGGGGTTTCATATTCCCATGTAGTATAAGGACTTCCGGAACTCACTGCGGAACCCAAAGCGATATATCCTTTCTTATTGATCACAAATGCAACAGCCCTTTGTCTCAACATTTTCCTTTCATATTTGTCATCATAATCATCATCGTCATCATAGGATATGATATTGCGCAGTTGTGTCCATTCTGTTCCATCAAAACGCCAGAAGTCATAAGCTCCGGTATTACCCGAATTGGCTCCTGTACAGACATAAGCATAACCATCGATCACAAAAGCTACCGCACCTCTTCTTTTACTTCCTTTGATAGAAGGTGCCTCCTTCCATTCGCCAAGACTGTTTTCATCTGCCGGAGGAACAAATTCCCAAAAATCCAGCAAACTTTGTTTGTCTGCACCGGCAGTATATCCGGTACCCACATAGACGACCCCGTTTAATTCGAAAGACAATGCATCATAACGTTCAACTGCTCCTCTTTCGGCAGGCATCGGAGCGACCTGACGCCAGGCTGCAGAAGTACCATCCGGGTTCAATTGTCCGCTTTTGGCAGGATCATATTCCCAGAAATCCCTCATCACTTTTTGGTCACCATCCCAACCGGTACCGACATACCCTTTCCCGTTAACACTGAAGCCTACCGCACGCTGACGCTCCATTCCCTTAGGAAGGGAATCGGTAGTATTGCTCCAGGAACCTTCTCCATTGGAATCGATCACGACCTTCCACAAATCTCTCCGGGATGTCTTATATCCATTGTCTCCGGCACAAACATAGCCAACATTATCTATGACAAACGTAGCAGCATGAGCACGACCCGGACCGGCGAAATCACCGATATACTCCCAGTTCCCGACATATTCATCTTCGCTGCTACCACTACACGCACTAAATACAACTGCTAACAACAGATATAACCACTTGCTTGTTTTCATCAACATTATTATTATAATTTACTTCCTTAGAACGGATGTTTTGATTCTTTATTGTATAAATATATATCTAATGATATTTTTTTGATACTGATCTCCTGAAAAGAATTTCCGCAAAAATACACTTTAATTCGATAAAATGCGTTTACTTCGCAATAAAAATATTGAAATTATTCCATGTAAAAACCAAGCTATACCGGTTTTATTATGGAATAGTAGTGTATAAAGAGGCAAAAAATTAATGATTATGGTGTCATACATGTGTAGGAATAAGGGGCTGATCATCGGAATAATATCATTGTTTGCCGTGATCATCCCGGGGTGTGGGAATAAAGACGACGGTAATCCGGAAAATATCAGGATCAACAATTGGGTCCGGAGTAATATGGATCTATATTATTTATGGAATACACAAATGCCTAATGCCGATAAAAACCTCTATCCCTCCGATTATTTTGAAAAATTACGATTTTCGGAGGACCGGTTTTCCCTGATACATGATAATTTCGAGGATATCATGAATTCTTTATCAGGGGTCAATACCGAATCGGGATATGATTATAATCTCGTACTGCTTAACGATGTAGATATCATCGGTTATGTTACATATATCAAACCCAATTCCCCGGCCGAGTCTTCCGGTTCATTGAAACGGGGTGATTTTTTTATGAGAATTAACGGCAAGTCTATGACTATAGATAATTACGAGGATTTATTATCTGAAACGGCTTTCAGGCATTCACTGGGTAAGGTGAATATTTCAGGGAATACAATTACCGAAGGCGAGACGATACAGCTGGATGTCACGGAATACAAAGAAAATCCCATCTTACTGGACACGATCTATCAGATCAATGGCCGGAAAATAGGATATTTCGTATACAATTTCTTTGCACGGGATAATGTTGATTCCGGCATTGCTTTTGAAAAAGAGTTAAATGATCTTTTCGGAAAATTCAAATCAGAGGGTATCAACGACCTGATCATTGATTTGCGCTATAATGGAGGAGGAGCCGTCGTTACTTCAATCGCTCTGGCAAGTATGGTTTCAAAATGTACTACCAACGACGTATTCAGTATCGACCAATACAATGATGATCTTCATGCTTATTACCAGAACTACTACGGAACAGGCTATAACATCACTCGTTTCATAGATCGGATAGAAAAGTATGAAGGCGACTTCCTGACGGAAGTTGTACCGATCAACCAACTCGGACTTGACCGGCTACATGTGATCGTATCCCGAAGGACGGCATCTGCCAGTGAATTACTGATCAATGGGCTAAAACCGTATATGGATGTGGTGATTATCGGCAACCAGACATACGGAAAAAATGTAGGATCAGTTCCTTTTTACGAAGAGGATCCGATCAAGCAACAAACCAATAAATGGATCATACTACCGATCATTGCAAAATTCGCCAATGCCCGGGAAGATTCCGGTTATGGGAACGGATTTTCACCTGATATAGAAGTAAGCGAAATAGAAAACCTTACACTCAAACCTTTGGGAGATACAGATGAACTGATGCTAGGGGCAGCCCTTGACCGGATTGCCGGAACTGAAAGAAGGACACAAAAAAACATCAAAAATGTGAAAATCATCGGATCATCTGCCGACAGGACCCCCGCCCGGCAAAATATGTATATCACTCCCCGCAGATAGCAAAAGGATGAAAAGGAACTGAAATGTGATAAATTTTATTTAGCTTTGCGGATTGTTTTTCTGACCTGGTCCCTGTCGAAGTAGAGATATTTTTGACAGGCAAAAAATAAAATAGGACATCAAGCGTTAATTACATAACACATTGTTTTAATTCGGATATTGGATTATATGATAAAAAAAGTATTTATTCTTCTCAATATAAGTCTGTTCACTTTATTGTGTTCTTGTACAAATAACGATTTCGATATTGGATCCACCTTATTTACACCAAGCACCCGGACCATTAAAACAGATACATTTTCACTTAAATTGTCTGTTTTAGCTAAGGATTCTATTATTACATCCAGCCAAAATGTTGCTTATGTAGGTAGGTACAATGATCCGTATATCGGTGTTTCCACAGCCAGTAGTTTTATTGAATTTTCCAAGTTCAATCCGAGTGGTCAATATCCAAAACCCGGCGAATATGACCGGTTTGATTCTGTTACACTGGTACTGACCCCAACGGGGAATTACTATGGCGACACCATTCCGCATCCATCAATAAAGATATCCGAACTGATCAGTAAAATTGAATATGACGACGAAAACAAAGCCTTATATTCTACATCATCCGTCCCTGTGGGAAATATGCTGGTGGACAAGGTCTATAAAATAAATGTGGCCAACAAGAAAGAAGTGGAGATCCGTTTACCTGATGCATTCGGCGAAAAATTATTTCTGGGAATCCGCGATGACGCTATAGAAATGGATCCGGAAAATTATCTGGAGACATTTCCCGGATTGGCCCTGGAACCGGGAAATAATCCGGGTACCAGTATCTATAATTATTTAGTCACTGATACAGCCTGTATGGTCCGTATTTATTATCGCAGGACAGGAAATAATGAATTGGAAGCAGATACCATGAATTTTACGGCCAATACTAGCAAGCATTTTTATAATTATCGTACCAGTCTGAAAAACAATCTGCCGGATAATTCGAAGGATGATCCTATCCCCACTTCCCAAACCGGGAATATGGGATTTGTTTCCAGCGCTCCTCTACTTTATACCCGGATCGAATTTCCTTCCCTGAACAATCTGTTACCCTTAGGGGAAATTATCGTTATAGAAAGCGCAAAGCTGATCATTCGCCCGGTGTACAATACCTACGATACAGTGCCGTTGCCACCGCAATTGTTTTTATACCTCCATGATCCGTTAAATGATTCCAGAAATACCACTGCACTTCAGGATGCGGGAGGTAGTACCATGAACGGAAACCTGTCCGGGAAAAATAAATTTGACCGGGAAAATTATTATTATGATTTTGATCTTTCGAGTTTTATTTATGATCAGGTAGGTAAAGACGGATACTATAAATATGCCCTGAGTCTAGATGTACCAGATGTAGCTTCTTCAAAATTTCAAAGATTCATTTTCGGAGACCAGCATTTTTTCTATAAAAACGATGGACAAAGCAAAGAAAATCAGATTTCATTAGAAATAACTTACAGTATATATAATGAATATCAATAATAGAAGACATCATATCCAGGGTTATTTCCGGCAGTTAGTTATTATTTTCATACTATGTGTAGCAACAGGTATCCATGTTTTTGCCCAGAATAATACGAGTTCACCTTTTACGGTTTTCGGCCTCGGCGAAATTGAACTACGTAGCTATGGAATTACAACCGGCACCGGTGATGTCGGAATAGGCGTAAAATCAACCAATTTTTTAAATAAACGTAATCCTGCGGGATTAAGTGGCATAGACACCCTTACTTTCATTCTTGATATTTCAGGTGCTGTTAAGTTTTCAGAATTTTCTGTGGCATCCAGAAATGAACATGCCACCAATTTTAATTTTAAAAACCTGGCCGTTGGATTCCGACCGGCCAAAATATGGACCACCAGCGTCGGCTTATGTCCATATTCAAATGTCGGCTATAAAAATAAGCGGTACCAGGCTGTTGACGGCACTTTACCCACTGTTTTTGTCACCACTACCTTTACAGGAAGCGGAGGTGTCAACAAATTTTATTGGGGAAATTCCGTTGAATTAATCAAAGGACTTTCACTTGGGGTCACAGCATCTTATTTCTTCGGGAGCATTGTCCATGAAGAATCGGCAAGTTCTATAAGAATCAAAGAAACAATGACCGCCAATAAGCTGAATTTTGATTTCGGGATGCAGTATTCTTATCTTTTTGGCGATCCTTTGGGTGATAACCTCCAACTCACCGTGGGTGGGGTATATGGCTACAAATCTGACTTTCATCTTTACCAGGATATCACGATCAACTCAGACAAAAGGGTTAAGCCGGACCATAAAACATACCTTCCGGAATCATTCGGGGTAGGGTTCTCCTTATTGCGTAACCGGAAAAATTCCGAATGGTTGTTTGCAGCAGATTATTACCAGCAAAACTGGTCTGCAGATAATAAATGGAGTTATGAGAGCCTGAGATATGAAGACAGCCGGATGTACAATATCGGATTCCAGATCACCCCCAACAAAAAACGCCCGAATAATTACCTGCAACTTATGCACTATCAGATAGGCGCTTGTTATCAGGAATCATACATGTCGGTTAACGGGCATCAACTGAAGGATTATTCTGTTTCCATGGGAGTCGGACTGCCCTTTAGAAACCGTTCATATGTAAATGTTTCTTTAAACCTTGGCCAGTCAGGAACCTGGGAAAGAGGGGGAATCACCGAATCATACGCTTTACTTTCCATTAATATGTCTCTGATTGAATTATGGTTTGCAAAGCAGAAATACGATTAATCACAGTACTTATTCGAGTTTTTACAACCAGATTAAGATAATAATTTTTATACGATCCACTAAAAAAGAAGAGCCGGATAAAAGTCCGGCTCTTCTTTTTTAGATATACTCGTTTCGATCCTATCTTATCATATCCACACTCCGGCGAATAAACTTGTTCAGATCTTCGCCTTTCAGCATATTATTGGCCAGTAAAGCCAGGTCGACCAACTGGCGGGCAAGAACATTGTCTTTCCCATAGGTATTCAGCACCGTTTTCTTACTATTGCGGATTTCTTGTTCTTTTTTCTGCAGATCGGCACGCAGATCCTTCTGGGACTGATCTATTTCTTCTTCTTTCTTGTCTTTCAATGATTCATTCAGGGTAGTCAATTCTTTTTCAACCGGCGCCAGTTCTTTCTGGAACTTCTTAAGTTCCTCCGCCATGTCTGTATCTTTTTCATCGATCACTTTTTTGACGAGCGGATGATCAGTATTCACCACAAGGTTATAACTATCCGGCATCGACCCGTAAAAATTCATTCCACCACCGCCCATTGCCGACATATCTTTCATACGCCGCATGAATTCCGATTGAGTGATCACCATCGGTTGCGCCTGCTCACCCATGCTTTCATAAGACACAAAGAAATTTCCGGTTTTAGGCAACAGGATATCAAAAACATCACGCATATCATCCTGTTGTTCTTTAGGCAGGTTGGTCTGCAACTGGTCTTCTTTCTGGATCAACCGGTCTATTACATCGGAATCGACACGGGCGAAATGAATATCGGTTTTTTTACTCTCCAGGTGATTGATAAAATGCAGGTCGAGTTGTCCGTCAAGATTCAGGACATCATATCCCTTAGCTTTCGCTGCTTCAATAAAGCTATATTGAGCATCCACATCAGTGGCATACAGGTATACAACTTTCTTATTCTTATCTGTTTGATTACCTTTAATTAACTGATCGTACTCTTCAAGAGTAAAGTATTTGTTATCGGTATTTTTCAGCAACGTAAATTTCTCAGCCCTTTCAGCAAATTTCTCTTCGGTAATTATTCCATATTCAATAAAGAGCTTCAGGTTATCCCATTTCTGTTCAAATCCGGTACGGTCCTTTTTGAATATCTCTTCCAACCGGTCGGATACTTTTTTCGTGATATGGGCAGATATCTTCTTCACATTCGAATCACTCTGCAGATAACTGCGGGATACATTCAGGGGAATGTCGGGAGAGTCCAGTACCCCATGTAATAAAGTGAGGAAATCAGGGACGATTCCTTCTACCGAATCTGTTACATACACCTGATTGGAATACAATTGTATTTTATTTTTCTGGAACTCTATATTGCTTTTGATTTTTGGGAAATATAAAATACCGGTAAGATTAAACGGATAATCCACATTCAAATGGATATAAAACATCGGGTCGTCCTGCATCGGGTACAGGTCGCGGTAAAATGCCATATAGTCCTCATCTGTCAGTTCCGATGGTTTACGTGTCCAGGCAGGGTTGGTATTATTGACGATGTTGTCTTTATCCGTTTCTACCTGTTTTCCGTCTTTCCATTCCTTTACCTTACCAAAGGCAATTTCTACCGGCAGAAAACGGCAATACTTACGTAACAGGTCATTTATCCTGGATTCTTCGAGGAATTCCTTCGACTCATCATCAATATGCAGGATAATTTCGGTTCCGCGCGATTCCTTCTCAATATCCTCCATTTTATATTCAGGGCTTCCGTCACAGACCCATTTTACTGCTTTTGCTCCTTCCTGATAAGACAATGAACGTACTTCTACCTTCTTGGCTACCATAAATGCGGAATAAAAACCCAAACCGAAATGGCCTATAATGGTCTGGTTTTTATATTTTTTGATGAACTCATCAGCACTTGAGAAGGCTATTTGATTCAGGTATTTATCCATCTCTTCGGCAGTCATTCCAATCCCCCGGTCAGCGATGATCAGTTTTCCTTTCTCAATAGAGACCCGTATGGTCATATCGCCCAATTCACCCTTAAAATCACCGCTTTTAGAGAGCGTTTTTAGTTTTTGTGTGGCATCAATGGCATTAGAAACTAATTCCCTCAGAAAAATTTCATGGTCTGAATACAGAAATTTTTTAATGATAGGAAAAATATTTTCCGTAGTTACGCCTATAGATCCTTTTTGCATATATTTTAGATTTTAATGATTTAACAGATGTTTTCTGAGTCAAAAGAAACAAAGCACATGCCAAAAGGCATTGTCATGTCATTTTGTATAACCCCGGCCTTGTAAATGTCAAATTGTCACAACCGATTATTCCGGTAACATATCCAGCCGGTATGATTCAGGGTTATTCTTTCATTTTTGTTCCGGTTAATGCTTCAATCACCGGCCACTGAGGCGATCCTTTTTCCACAATACCGAAACCTCCCTTATAATCCCATACGGCACGGGCAATACCGTAGCGTTTGAAGAGCGTAGACATATCCGTGAACCAACGGTACTTATCCTCTGCCGGTGCAGCAGATATACAACCATATTCGCCGCAATATACTTTCAGCCCTTTCGATCCGGCAACAGCCAGCACTTCTTTAAAATCAGACTCTATTTTATGAATGTCGTATATCCGGGTACTCCACCATTGATACTTTTTACTTAGTGATTCCGGCAAACCGGTTAAGTCATCCGCTGCAATCAAGGCACCCGGATAATGAACAGGCCCGTTATAATCCTTAATGTCTGTCCAGGAAGCTTTGTAATGTGTCAACAAAAACGGATTATAATAATGAAAACTGATGATGATATGAGGATCATTTTCAGGAACACGTAAATCTTTTACAGTTTCATATCCCTGCCATCGATTTGAACCGATAATCAGCGTCCGTTCCGGCTCCAGTTCCCTGATAACGGCTGCACAACGATTCGCTATCATATTCCAGACCTCCGGATCATCGGCTACAGGCTCGTTCATCAACTCATAAGCCACCATAGAATTGGGATATTTCTTCAATTCACGGCTCAGTTGCCGCCAGCATTCATAAAAACTTTCCTGTGCTTTTTCATCCGTGAATAACGGCTTTTCCTGACTGTTGAAATAATGGGAACGAAGAATGTGCAAATCCACCACAACATGTAAATCGAATTCACGACACCATTCGATGGCATGATGCAGCAGAAAAAATGCCTCCTGCTCTTTTTCCCCGTCTTCCCGGAACATTTGTTCTTCATCGATAGGGATACGTATATGGTCGAATCCTAATGACCGGATAAATTTCACATCATCACGGGTAAAGTATTGGGCACGTTTTTCCCCGCGTGCAGCACTCTGGGACAACCAATGACTGATATTTACACCATTCTCTATCTTAAATGCCTGTTTCTCTTTTGCGCTTCCGAAAGAGAAAAATGGTAACAGCAAAAACAGAATGAAAAAACCTTTAGCGTTTGTGGAATATCTATTTTCCATTTGATCTTAATTATTGAGACTTGATGTAAAGGTATATTATTTTCCCTATCAGATCAATTCTTCTTATTATTTAAGCACTCAGTGCTACGTATTATTTTTTAAGTCGCATTGATAAAACGGATTACGCTCAGAAAGTATCCCATTAATTGTTTTACATTATTTAATAGCAAAAAAACAAAAGTAAGGTATCTTTCCTGTTGTATTCTTTTTGAGGACGAAATTTATAGCCATTAATCGGTGTACCAGGCTTTAAAATCCTGAACGCGGGCACGGCTGATGATTATTTTTTCAGGAGTAGGGACAGACAGGGTGATATATAATTTGCCGTCGAACCAACTGAAAATATCTTTTACCACATTGCGGGAAATGATAAACTGGCGGTTGGCACGGAAGAAAAGCAAAGGGTCGAGTTGCTTGAATACTTCATCCAGAGAAGAGTTCATCTGATACGCTTTATCGTTCATTGATACCATACGTGCCGTTTTATTCTCAGAATAAATATAAGCAATTTCAGAAATATCCAGTGTAAGGAATTTATCTTTATAGGGTATCAGAAAACGCGATTTATAGCCGCTCTTTTTGTTTTTGATCATATCAGCAAGTTCGGCCAGCATTTCACTATCAAGATTTTTCGATGTACTCAGATTCCTGTATTTCGTGATTGCCCTTTCCAGATCTTTTTTATTGATGGGTTTTAGTAAGTAATCAATGCTGTTTACCTCAAAAGCGTTTAACGCATACTGGTCATAAGCGGTAGTAAAAATAATGGGACATCCGATACTTGTTTTACTGAAAATAGAGAACGAAGAACCGTCTGATAGGTGAATATCCATAAATACCAGATCGGGCATCGGCTGGAATGTAAACCATTCAATACATTCTTCAACACTTTTAAGTACGGCTACAATTTCAATACTATTGTCGACCTGTTGAATCAATCTTTGCAGGTTTTGCGCTGCGATAATTTCATCTTCTACAATTACTGCCTTCATATTTTTAGAAATTAAGCATTGAGAATTGTTGTTTCTTCCAGTTGTTCTATCAATGGTATTTCGACCGAAAAAACGTCCTCACTATCCTCTGTTTTTATGTTTTTACCGAACATCAACATATATCGCTCCGATAAATTGGATAACCCGATGCCTGTTCCTGACTCAGGTTCCAGTTTGGGACTCTTGTTGTTTTTCACTTTAACAGTACCATCTTTAGTGGTTTCGATAGAAAGGTATAAAGGATATTTATCATTTATGGCGTTGTGTTTTACTGCATTTTCTATCAGTAATTGCATGCTTACCTGTAATATCAGGTAGGAACGGTATTTATCCTCGATTTTGTATTTCAATATGAAACTGTCCCCGTAACGGATTTTCATTAAATGAGCATAGGCTTCAACTAATTTGAGTTCTTCATCCAGTTCCACCAATTCTTTATTTTGGAGAATGAGCCTGAATGTCAACGAAAGATTCTGCAAATAATCATGGGCTTTATCATCATCATAGCCGATCAATCCGTCAAGCGTATTTAACGAATTGAACAGGAAATGCGGGTCGAGCTGATTTTTCAATGCTTCAAATCGGTTACGCATACTTTCCGCTTCGAATTTCTGTCCTCTGAGGATGGTGAATATGGAGAGAGTGATCAAAAATACGACAAAAGCATATATAAAGTCCTGCATCAGTTTTTTGTATATTACATTTCCCAGATACATAGTAGGATTGGACAACAATAAGTCGTACAGATAAGAAAAAAAGAAGCTCAGGGGCGGAGTGATCAGGAACAATCCCACAAGTATAGCAAGGTGCTTTTTATAGGGCTCCATATTTTTTTGTACTACCCAAAAGCTGAATTTGAATTGCAGGAACACCAGAATGACGCTTCCTACGTAGGAAATGATGGTATCGGAAATGATACTGGTTGAGGGTACTCCCGATCTGGTTTGGTAATTAAGAGCCGCTGTAGTTGCTATCAATAGATAATAAAAAAGGCAGATAGCCAGCGATATGTATAGTGCATTTTTGCTGCTGTAAGGGTTGAATTTATACTTCATTTCACTTCCTTTTTAAAATTTATTTTTCGGTCTAACAACGCTCTATCTAAAGGCAAACTTACATTTAAAATGGCGAAAGCTGCTCATCCGGCTACTAAAATTCCGATAATTATAGCCGAAATGTAAAATATTGCTACCGGAAAATAAAACTCAATCAGGAAATGATGGATATTTGTTTGCCCTGTTAGTAAGAAGATCCGGTTTTTACCCGGTAAAAATTATTCCATTTACTTTTAGAAAGTATTTCCACCTTAGAACAGGCGCAAGTACGGACTATTTAAAAAAGGCTTACATCTCCTTTATTTTGCTACTTTTGCATTGTCGGGGCCATTTTCCCCCGACACCTCCGAAAGCGAAATGATCCTGTGATTGTTTCGTTTTCGTACACATATGGAGGGATTCTCCGAAAGGAGTTCGCTCCTCCCCCAGAAGGGTGTGTCAAACTAAGATATTGATACACCCTTTTTATTTACATTTACAGAATATTTTATATTTGCATCTGCTATTAACCAAAGAGTATGGAATTACAAGTAATTCAAAATAAGATTTATGAGATTCGGGGTTTTCGGGTGATGCTGGATTTTGACCTTGCAGAAATGTATAGAGTGGAAACGCGGGTATTGAATCAATCGGTAAGAAGGAATATAAAACGATTCCCTCCGGATTTTATGTTTCAACTTACAAAAGAAACATTTCAAGACTTGAAATCACAAATTGTGACATCAAATTGGGGAGGTACACGTAAATTACCTTTAGTATTTACCGAAAGGGTGTAGCTATGTTATCCGGTTTGCTTAATAGCGATATAGCAATAGAGGTAAATATAAGTATTATGCTTACATTTGTAGCAATCAGGAACGCGATTTATCCGATACAATCCAAAAGCATTGAGGAACGGATAAAGACATTGGAAGAAGCAAACGAAGAACTCCTAAAAGACATCAACGATTTAAGTGAGGGCACACGGAATAATTTGAGGACATTTATATCGCTCTTTCCGAAATGTCAGAACTCAAAAGACTGGAAAATAAACCGAGAAACCCGATAGGATTTAAGAGATAGTTTCCCGGCGAAAGACCCTCCGATACTCCGACAGCCTATTAACATGACACTCATTAATTATCCTTTTCAAACGTATTTCTTCCCCTAATGAGGAGATACCCGAAATTTTGAATGAATAAAATCCCAAAAATCCGGGATGTAAAACCTTAAATTAACCTGAGTTCGGCCTAAAGACAAAGGTTAATTTACACAAAATAAGCACAATATCACTATCTGTGCACAATGTGGCCGGATAATTTTGCACGTAAATAATTGCCGCAGGCTCCTTACTGGCGCTAAGCTGTTTGAGCAAAGCCGTCAGGTGAACGGCGAAGCCCTCGACGACTGGAGGGAGTAACCGAGTTCTTAGCGCCAAGCCGTTTTTGATTCTTTTTGCGGTGTCAACTTAGGCAAAGCCGGTCTCGTGACCGAACTAAGCGGAGCCCTTAGTTTGCGTTATAAAAATAAAAGCGATGTTAATCCCTTACTTTTGTTGTAAAAAAGAAGGAATTAACAGACTGACCAAGGTA
>JAISOY010000202.1 GCA_031275285.1 Bacteroidales bacterium
TGCACTTTTGTGTAAGACGCCGGCAAGTGGGAGATATTTTTTATTTCTTCCACTGGCGATCATAGGCTCCCTGTAAAATTTTGATGTATTCTTTTATTCCTATGGTCTCCAACTCGGTAAGATAGCTGTTCCAATCCTTATCAATATTCAGATCGCCGATAGTAAAACGGGCAATGCTTTCACTTATATAGTTGTCAATGGCTACCTGCAATTCCTGAATTCGGACATTTTCTTCCGTTGTATAAAGTAACGGTGGAACAGGATCATGGGCATACGGCTTATAAGCCATAGAAGCATTGTAGAGAATGACTTCACTGTCATACCCTTCAATTGGTGTCCGGTCATAAGAATTGAAAGCGACATAACGCAGTCCATTTCCACCCCAGTATACATTCTGCGGTTTTCCCCAAAGATCGTTGATAAGCTTAAATCTTGGAATTCCACCGGTTATACTTGGGCCACTGTCTTGCTGAGGGATTTCCCAATCCCGTCCCAGTACCCCGTATCGGATAAAAGAATTTATCGAGGGATCTTCATCCATAAATGCATCCGCCCACCGTAATGCGATAGCCGGATTCTTACAATCCCGGGAAATAACAAAGGTTAACCCCGCATAAAGATCGTTGTACTTAAGGAAGGGAGTAGTCTGAACGCCCTTTGGTCCCTTGAGCGGCGGCAGGGCTTTCAGGTAATCAATTCGGGATCCGCCGATATTGGCAATGGCATAGTCGGTAAAGGAAGCTGCGGCACCAACCTTCATAGCATCTTCCATCTCTACAACCTGCTTTAATTGTTGCAAATTCTGGGTAAAAGCATTGGGGTCCAAAAGTCCTTCCCGGTAAAGTTTGTTCATGAAGATAAGACCCTCTTGCCATTCCGGCGTTGTATAGGCGGGACTGATTATATCATTATTCAGTATTAGCCGATGATTCGATAAATCATCAAGAATAAACATATTCATGATAAAAACATCTATCGCTCCCTGTGGACTGGCGGTAGTAGGAAGGTAGCCAGTCAGAGGAATCTCATCATTCCTTCCATTGCCATTAGGATCTTTTTCTTTAACGGCTTTGAGATAATTGTAGAAACCGGTTATATCAGTAGGCATAACCATACCAAGTTTATCAAGGAAACCCTGGTTTATCCACATACGATAGGGCAGTGCATTGATAATCTGTAGATTAGCCTGCATATTTGTTAATCCATAAATATTTCCATCCAAAACAGTTAAACGTTCCCGAAATCGGCTATTGGGGTTATCCTTGTCTATTTTTGTAAAATTAGGAGCATATTTATCCAGAAGATCATTCAATGGCTGTACAAGACCATTCTCACCAAAACCCTGCATTCGTTCCAGTAAAAAGAAACCATTACATCCCCAAAAAACATCAGGTAATTTTCCCCCGCTGTTTAGAAGAACATTTAATTTTTGATTTATATCATTAAGGGGAACCACGGTAAAATTAATGTGTATGTTGGTGAGTTTTTCCATAAAAAGAGTTTGTTCCACAGTTGCATAATCAATAACATTCACATTCGACGGGATCAACATTTCTAAATCATATCGGTTTTTAGTAACTGGATACTTACTATCCATATTCATGAGGCTCTCCGTCATGGCGGCAGTGTTGGGTGTCTCGTTTTTTTCATCACAGGACACAAAAAAAACAATCGGGATCATAATGGTTAACAGGATCACGATATTCCACTTTTTCATTTTCTTATCCTCCAAATAATATTTATTTAAAGATCCAAAGATGGATCTTAATACCAAAATAATTAATTAGACTTGTTCAATAACCTGGTTGGTTATCTGCTAATATGCGGTTATCTTGTAAGTCTAGGCAAAATGTTCCGCATTTCGCTGTTTTTCAGCGGAATTTGTTCAGAAACTGAAGTTTCTGAACAACTCGATTTTTTATCCTTTTATAGAACCTATCATCACTCCTTGGACAAAATATTTTTGAACAAATGGATATACCAGCCATATAGGCACATTGACCACAATTATCAGGGAATATTTTAAAAGCTCCGCCATACCTTGCTGAATTATCATAAGTTCAGGATCTGCGATTAAATTGGTATCAGCCTGGGTTGCTACCAGAATATCCCGAAGTACAATTTGGATTGGGAAAAGCTTAACATTGGTTAAATAAAGAAAGGCATCAAAAAAGGCATTCCATTGACCAACGGCATAATATAATACCAATACCGCGGTAATTGCCTTGGATAATGGTAGTACAACATGAAATAAAAACTGAAAATGAGAACATCCATCTAAAGATCCAGCCTCCACCAATTCTTCAGGGATATTTGTCTGATAATAAGTACGGGCAATAATCATATTGGTAACCCATATAGCGTTTGGAATCACCAAAGCTGCACGGGTGTTTAACAGGTGCAGGTTTTGAACTAACAGATACATAGGGATCATTCCACCCTGAAATAAGAATGTAAATACAAAAAGATATGTAATAAAATTGCGGCCAATAAATTTCTTGCGGGATAGAGGATAAGCGGCCATAATGGTTAAAATAACACTAATAGAAGTACCAATTATCGTATAAAAAATAGTATTAAGGTAACCGGTAAGAACTTTTGATTCCCGAAAGACAGTTTTATATCCCTCCAGTGATAATTCCACCGGCCAAAGAACAACTTTTCCGCTCATCACCGCTCTTGTAGAACTAAATGAGGCGCTGAAAATATAAACAATTGGATATAGAACAACAAGAAAAGAAAGAACAAGATAAAGATTAGTAACAAAATAGAAAAATTTATCGCTTCTTGACTGGCGAATTTTCCAGATTGGTGTTTTTATTTTCCCCATGAAAATGTCTCCTACCAAAGACTGGTTTCGCCGACCCGTTTAGCAATTTCATTGACAATAAGTACCAACAAAAAATTAACAACAGAATTAAACATTCCTATTGCGGTGGCATACGAAAAATCCCCCATTCCCGAACCAAGAGCTACCTGATAAACATAGGTTGATATTATCTCTGAGCTGCGAAGGTTAAGCGGATTTTGCATAAGAAATACCTTTTCAAAGCCAAGATTCATAATTTTCCCCAAATTAAGCAGGAGCATGGTTGTAATTGTAGGCATAATACAGGGTAAATCTATTCTCAAAATACGTTTAAAACGGGTAGCACCGTCCATAAGAGCAGCTTCATGCAATTCCGTATCTACCCCGGAAAGGGACGCCAGATAAATAATGCTGTTCCACCCTGCTGCCTGCCACACATCAGACCACACATAGAGGGATTTAAAAACATTCGGAGACCCAAGAAGGTTAATCGTAGAAACTCCTATTGCCTGAAGAACCCTGCTGAAAATACCAATATGGGGATTAAAAAACTGCAGAACAATTCCTACCATAACTACAGTGGAAATAAAATGAGGCATATAGGTAACAAATTGGACTGTCCGTTTGAATTTTTTAAATAAAGTCGCATTTAGCGCAAGAGCCAAAATAATAGGTATGGGGAAGCCTGCGATTAATAAATAAAAGCTCAATCCCAGTGTATTAGTAAGGACTCTTTGAAACTGATAGGATTTAAAGAAACGAGTAAAATTGTCAAATCCAACCCATGTACTACCCCAAATACCATTAATTGGACGATAATTCTTAAAGGCTATAGTAATACCCACCATGGGCACAT
>JAISOY010000203.1 GCA_031275285.1 Bacteroidales bacterium
ATGTACATGTAATTTCAGGCTGTCGCTTTTTTCTATACGGATGAGTGCTTTTTCCGTATCAGTACCCGAACCGATGGTACGGGCGCCTTGTATCAGGATTCCTCCCTCGAAGGAGACATCAGGATAAATATTTTCGAAAACAAATGTTTTATCATGTGTTTGAAATTCAGGATATAAAGCAGTTTCCGGACTCTGGTTGCGCATCACTTTATCTGAAAGTTTCCCTTTTACAGGAGTGGGAAAGTATATTTTATGTACGAACATCACCGAATCAGCTTCATATCGGGATTGTTTCATATTGATCTTATATTGATCCAGGGTGGCATATACTTCAGAAGCTTCAAACCCTGTGCGTTCCCAGGTTACATTTCCACCCCTGCCGGTCCATTGTTGGGTCGCCATATTGAAACGGCCGGTCGTTTGCCCGATCTGGATACTGTCTCCTACTGAAAAACAAAAGATATCTGCAGTACCGAACACGACTGTTAACCCGTCATCGGTTTGTTCAAAACGATAATCGTTCCCATTGGTTCTCCATTCGCTCCCTGGCGATGAGCAGATAATTTTTTTATTGAGCAACAATTCTGTTGCATTCATTATTGTTTGCAGGCTTGTAGGAGTGGTGCGCCTTTCCTGGGTGGTTTTGTAAAGAGCATCCATCCATGTATCATATCCTTTACCGGTATTGAGCGGATCCTTAAATGAAAGGATACAACGCCACAGTAAAAGATAATGTATGTTGCGGGCTTTCTTGACCTGGAATAGTCCTGAAAGCTGTACAATTTTCATTTTTTCATTTTCCGAAAGAGTACCGTTCTGCCAGGCTTCAGAAAAACGGGCAATCAGTAGTTTATCATCTTCTGTAGGTTTCGATGTGGTGAACATGGCTTCCACGGAAGCCGGGTATTGTTCTATTTCTTCAAATTGTACAGCCTGTTGTGCATGCAAAGATGTGATGCTACAAACAAAAAAGAAAAGTAATGCAATCCTGACCATATCATTTTTTATTTGCTGTGGATCCAAATAATTCCTGAATATTTTTCCGTGGATATGGTGGTGTTTGTTGATCACATTCATTGGTTCTTTCTGCAAGCTACTGCAAAGATAAAAAAGTAATTGATTTTTATTACAAAAACGGTTAACAGGGGAATATAATTCCCCTGTTAACCGTTTTACGTAATATAATGGATAAAAGTTTTAAAGATTGTTCTTTTCTATATCTTTAAAATATTTATAAGTTCCTACTTTCAATTCGGCTGTTGCATCTTCATCGCACACAATGATTCCTTTAGCGTGCATCTGTAATGCGGATATGGTCCACATATGGTTGATGCTACCTTCAACAGCATGGTATAATGCCCGTGCTTTATTATGTCCGTTTACAATGATCAGCACCTCCTGTGCATCAAGCACTGTTCCTACTCCTACTGTTAATGCTGTTTTGGGTACCTTATTCAGGTCATTGTCAAAGAAGCGGGAATTAGCGATGATGGTGTCCGTTGTCAGGGATTTAATTCTTGTACGTGAAGATAGGGAGGATCCCGGTTCATTAAATGCAATATGGCCATCGGGACCTATTCCACCCATGAACAGATGTATCTGTCCGTATGATTTGATTTTTCCTTCATAACGCCGGCATTCCGCATCAAGGTCAGGTGCGTTTCCGTTCAGTATATTCACATTTTCTGCCGGTATGTCAATGTGGCTGAATAAGTGGTGCCACATAAAGGAATGATAACTTTGAGGATGATCTTTCGGGATGCCGACATATTCATCCATATTAAAGGTAACAACGTTTTTGAAAGATACTTTTCCTTCTTTGTTCATCCGTACCAACTCCTGATATATTCCTATGGGGGAAGAGCCGGTAGGCAGTCCCAGTACAAAAGGACGATCAGGACCGGGAGCAAAAGCATTGATTCTGGAAACGATGTGGCTGGCAGCCCATTGTGATATTCTTTTGTAATCAGGTTGAATAATAAGTCGCATGGTATTGTTTTTTATATCTTTATTAAAAACACAAATGTAATATCTTTGTTCTTTTTGTCCAAAAGTTAAAACATAAGGAGTTTTTCAGCTAATGCCTCCCATTGCCCATATCGTATCCGGTATTAAAGATGAATTGACAGGATATTATCCTTCAAATGAAATAGATAGCTTTATCCGTATTCTTCTTGAACATTTTCTGCAAATATCAACCATCACAGCATACCTTGAGCCGGATAAAGAGATAAATATACAAGACGAAGCCAGGATAAAAACAGCTGTTGCCGGCCTTAAGAAATATTGTCCTGTCCAATACATCACCAGTGAAGCTTTTTTTTATGGACTGGTATTTAAAGTTACGCCGGATGTGTTGATACCCAGGCCGGAAACAGAGGAATTGGTACACTGGGTGATTCATGATATTATTTCTAATAAAACGGAGAACCCCAAAATACTTGATATCGGTTGTGGAAGTGGTTGCATCGCCATATCTCTTGCCGCCAATATCCCTGATGCAGAGGTATGGGCGGTAGATATTTCAAAACCGGCACTGGAGATTACTGAAGAAAATGTAAAAATAAACCGGGTATGTGTACATACTGTGCAGGCAGATATCCTTTCAGAAAATATTGATGTGCTTTTTCCGGAAACAGGTTTCGATGTGATTGTGAGCAATCCACCATATGTCACTTTGCCTGAAAAACAAGATATGTCAGCTAATGTGTTGAATTACGAACCTCACCGGGCGTTGTTTCCTTTAGGTGATGATCCCCTGGTTTTTTATGATCGAATTGCAGCTTTCGGCGCACACCGGATAAAAGAAAACGGAACCATTTATTTTGAGATCAATGAGCACTTTCCTGAAGAAACCGGAAATATATTAACGAAACATCATTATTCGGATGTCAATGCCCGGAAAGATATCCGGAACCGTTGGAGGATGATACGCGGAAGCAGGATGGATATCCACCCTGCTTCCTGAAATACGTTCCTAAATTTATCTTCTTATTTTTTTCTTGCTGTTTTGGCTTGCGCCTGTTGCTGTTTTTGCATCTGTTCCAGTCTCTGCTGGAATTTTGATTTTTTCACAGGCTTGGCGCTATTGGCATGTATCTTTTTCAGGATTTTATCCTCGTTGATGGCACGTTTGAATATTTCATTTTGAATAATGGTGATCACGTTGGCCAGAAAGTAATAATAGGTTAGACCTGCGGAAAAATTATTCAGGATAAACATGAACATGACAGGCATGATGTACATCATCGTTTTCATACCGGGCATGGCCGAGGTATCCGTTTGTCCGCTGCTCATGCGCATACTGATCACAGTAGCAACAGTCATCAGGATAGTGAACAGACTGATGTGATCGCCATAAAATGGAATAGTAAATGGCAGGTCGAGTATGGAGTCATACGTGGAAAGGTCGGTGGCCCAAAGAAATGACTCTTGCCTTAATTCGATAGATGCAGGGAAGAATCGGAACATGGCAATCAGGATGGGCATCTGCAATAACATAGGTAAGCATCCACCCATAGGACTTACGCCTGCTTTTTTATACAAAGCCATAACAGCCTGCTGGCGTTCCATGGCTTTGTCTTTCGGGATCCGTTCGTTGATCTCATCGATCTGTGGCTTCAACACCCGCATCTTGGCCGATGACATATAGGATTTGAAAGTCATGGGAAGGATACCGATTTTAATGATGATGGTCATCAGAAGGATGATCAGTCCATAGCTATTAATAAATCCACCCAGCCAATCGAAAATAGGAATGATCACAAAACGGTTGATCCAGCGGATGATATTTTTTCCGAGCGGAACCAGTCTTTCTATGCCAATGTCGTATTTTTTCAGTGTTTTATAATGATTCGGACCAAAATACATTTCCATAGGAATGTTTTGTACCTGCTGGCGGCTATTGAACTCCATTCCAATGATGGCATCATATTTTTTTATATATTTTTGCTGATTGGCCATTTTCTGGGACTTTAATTCGGCATTGGCAAAACTCTCCCTGGCAATCAACCCCCATGAAAAAAACTGTTGTTTGAAGACGACCCAATCCAGTCGTGTGCTGACTTTCTTTTCTTCCACATCTTTGGTCGGCCCCATCTCTTCTACATCGTCTTTATAGTATTTATAAAAGAGTGCAGTATAATTATTTTCATTGTCCGCACCTTTTTCCTGGCGTGGCGAATATACCTGCCAGTTAAAGTCAATAACGGTCTGATTAGCGGCTATCAATTGTCCCATATTGACTAACTGTACATCAAACCCAATCATGTAGTCTCCGGGTTTCATGGTATAACGATACTCTATATAAACATTGTCCCCGGCTTTCAGGCGCATACTCAATGTTGAAGAATCATTGGTTACCTGTATGGTTGATTGCTGTGTACTCGGTTCAAAATAAAGAAGATTGGTTGCAATACTGCGGTTTTGCGCAAAGAAATTAAATCCAAAAATGGTAGAATCCCCATCGAAGAGAATCAAAGGAGTCTGGTCGAAGCGCTTATAATTTTTGAGTTCAACGGAATACGGACGTCCACCCTTGTTGGAAAATTTGACTTTCATCAGGTCGTTTTCCATGGTGATGAAACGGGTTTCCCCTTCTGCCGCTTCGGCAAAAGCCCCGAACATATCTTTCAGTCCTTGTATTTTTACAGAATCATTTTTTTCGCCAGTGTTAATGGTTTGTAAGGACCTTTCTTCTGCCTGCCGGATTTCTTCTGCCAGCCGTTCTTTCTCTTTAAGGTTTACCAGTGCTATGGAGTCTCTTTTATGCTGGATCCGCTCTACCTCCTCTTTCGAAGGTTTGCTCCACATATAGTAGCCGAATAATATTCCAAAAATAAGCACTAACCCAATAATCGTATTCCTATCCATCTTTGTTTGTTAAACGAACAACCGGTTATGAGAGCCGGTTGTGATAATTATATTTTATATTTACTAAATAACGAATGATATTGCTTTATATCTGTTAACTGAGAAATGCGTGCTGAATGCAGGCGGTATCCTTTATCCCAATGCTGCTTTTACAAAATTGACAAATAACGGATGCGGATGTAATACAGTGCTGCTGTATTCCGGATGGAATTGTACACCAACAAACCATTTATGGGAAGGGATTTCAACAATTTCTACCAGACCGGTTTCCGGATTAAACCCTGTAGCTTTCATCCCGGCTTTTTCGAAATCATTTAAATACGCATTGTTGAATTCATAACGATGCCGGTGACGTTCGGATATTTCTATCCGTCCGTATGCAGCATATGCCTTGCTGTCTTTTTCCAGCTTACAGGGATAAGCTCCCAGGCGCATGGTCCCGCCTTTCTCGGTAATCCCTTTTTGTTGCTCCATCAGGTCGATGACCGGATACGGGGTGGAATGGACCATTTCTGTTGAATGGGCGTCGACCATCCCCAATACATGCCGGGCAAATTCGATGACAGCTACCTGCATACCCAGACAAATGCCCATAAACGGAATATTATTTTCCCGGGCATATTTGGCGGACCATACCTTTCCCTGAAATCCACGTTCCCCAAAACCTGGAGCGACCATGATCCCCTGGAATCCCTTAAGCGTTTCTTCTACATTTTCTTCTGTAATCGACGCCGATTGTATAGGGGTAACTTTTACTTTACATTCATTTTTGGCTCCTGCGTGTACGAATGATTCGATAATTGACTTATATGCATCAGGCAGTTCCACATACTTTCCGACCAAAGCAATAGATACCGTTTTTTTTGGATGATGCAGCTTATTGATGAATTCACGCCAGTCGTCCAGTTCAGGCTTTTTGCTGAAATCCAGGTTCAATTTTCTCAGAAGTGTTTCATCCAGCTTCTGGTCCAGCATCCGTAATGGTACTTCATATATGGTCGATAAGTCGATGGATTCAACTACAGAATCTTTATCCACATTACAGAATAATGCCACTTTTTTCCGGATATCTTCAGATAATTTTTTTTCGGTTCGTAATACCAGAACATCCGGTTGTACTCCTTCTTCCAACAACATTTTTACCGAGTGCTGGGTGGGTTTGGTTTTCAATTCCCCGGCTGCAGATAAATAAGGAACAAAGGTCAGATGCACTACTGCAACCTGCCCTGCGCCTAATTCATAACGTAATTGCCGTACTACCTCAATGTATGGTAATGATTCTATATCACCTACTGTTCCGCCAATTTCGGTAATTACGACATCTATCTGCCCCTTATTACCCAGCAATAAGATCCGCCGTTTAATTTCATCGGTAATATGTGGGATCACCTGTACTGTTTTTCCCAGGTAATCGCCACGACGTTCTTTGGATATTACTTCCTGGTAAACCTTTCCCGTAGTAACACTATTTGCCTGGACGGTGGGTGAATCTAAAAAACGTTCATAGTGACCCAGGTCAAGATCGGTTTCGGCTCCATCCTGCGTCACAAAACATTCACCATGCTCATAAGGGTTAAGTGTTCCCGGATCAATATTTATATAAGGATCCATTTTCTGAATAGTTACTTTGTACCCTCTGGATTGGAGCAACTTTCCTATAGAAGAAGAAATGATCCCTTTACCCAATGAAGATGCAACACCGCCTGTGACGAAAATATACTTGGTGGATGTCGTTTTGTTGTTGTTTTTCACTTAAATGCCCTCTATTTGATTATCTTTTTTAATTATTGTCGTCAAGATTATCGATCAACCGGATCTTTTCTTCCAGTTCCTTCATGTCGATACGTCCTTGTTCGATCATCCGTTCTACATTAGCGATCATAGCTTCGGAATTTTTCGATTTTGAAAAGAATCCGATATTGTTTTCCCAAACGATCAGGTCATTTTGTAATTGCTGGTATTTACGAACCATCTTATCCCGTTCGGAATCCAGTTTTCCCCGTGATTGGGATGTCGTTTTTAAGTTCTCGATCTTATTTTTATACATCAACAGATTGCGGTCTTTTTTATCCAGTTTTAATGAGTCAAACTGTTTATTGACAGCATTTCTGTATTCTTCCTGTATCTTCTTCTTATATTTGATGGGAACAAAACCGATTTCACTCCATTCACGCTGGAATTCCTTTAATTGTTCAAAGTTCTTCTCGGCATCATTAGAGTGGGCAAAATCCTGTATCCTTTTTATTAAATCCTGTTTTGCTTTTAAATTATTTTCATATTCAGAATCAACAGATGAGAAATGTTTTGCTTTTTGTTCGAAGAAGTAATCACATGCCGAACGGAAACGTTTCCAGATCGATTCCCGGTATTTTGCAGGAACACTGCCTATTTCCTTCCATTTCTTCTGGAGATTGATCATATCCTCAGTGGCCGATTTCCACTCTGTGCTGTCTTTAAGGGCTTCAGCCTGAACGCAAAGATCTTCTTTTAGTTGAAGGTTATTTTCCTGTTCGACCTTTTCGTTACCGAAAAACTCTCTTTTCCGGTTAAAGAAATCATCACATGATGCATGGAAACGTTTGTATAACTTGGAATTGTCTTTTTTAGAAGTATATCCGATGGTATTCCAAAGTTTTTGTATTTCGATAATTTCTTTGGAATTCTTTTCCCATTGCGACATCGTGGTCATAGGACGCTGTGCAATTTCTTCTACTTTTTCAATTAAAGCCTCTTTTGCTTCCAGATTCTTCTGTTGCAGTTCCTTCTGGTTTTCAAAATGTTCCTGATGCTTTTTATTGATTTGGGAAGATGCTGCCTTGAAACGTTCCCAGATCTCTGTCCGCATTTCTTTCGGTACGGGGCCTATTTCTCGCCATTGATCATGTAACGTCTGGAGTACATGGAAGGCATTAATGACTGAATCATCCAGCATTAATGCTTCTGCCTTTTCACATAAATTGATCTTGGCTTCAAGATTACGTTTAAAATCAAGATCACGGAGTTCTTTGTTGATCTTGATATAATCATAGAAAACTTCCACATAATGATGGTAAGTTTCCCAAAGGTTTTTTACTTCTGATTGCGGGACCAACCCAATGGTTCTCCAGCGATTTTGTAGATCCCTGAATGATTGAAAATTGTCTCCTATGGAATCGCTGCTGTTGGTCAATTCCTTCAGTTCTTCGATAATTTTCAGCTTCTCTTCAAGATTTTGTTGTTTTTCTACTTCAAGCTGTTCCCTCTGAACATTCCGCATTTCACGGTATTTGTTCAATAGACTTTTCAGAATCAATTCTTGCGCATCTTCTTCATACACAAAATCATCTTCTTTTCCTCCATTTTCTACATAATCTTTGCGTTTCAGGTCATTTTCCGCCTTTAGTTTCTTGTAGAAATGGAATTTTATGGTGTCTATTTCATCTTTGATTGCATCCACTTCGCCATGATCAACCAGCTTACGCAAGCGTTCCACCATTTTTTCACGGTCATATTCAGAATAATCAATTACTTCTACCTCTTTTTCCTGGGTATTATCAAGAATTTCCTGGACTTCTTCTTCTTCTTCTTCTTCTTCTTTTGCTGATGTATCTTCAGGTATATCAGAAGAGATATCTTCTGCGGCTTCTGTTGTATCTTGTACCGCATCTGTAATTTCCGGATTTTCAGGCATTCCGTTACCTGTCTCATCCGGCAGATCTGCCAGAGGTTCTTCGTCCTCAACCTCGGAAGATGACTTTTCGATATTTATATCATCAGAAGCAATGACATTTTCAGGGGCAATGGAGTCATTTTCAGGGTTTTCAGGTACTATATCAGTACTGGTTTGATCCGTATTGTCCTCTTTGACAGATTGTCCTTCCGGCATTTGTACGTCGTTGGTTTCCTGAGGATTGTCCTGACCGTCTACTATTCCGGATTGTTCTTTTGGATGATTTGTCATAGCTATTTACATCAAAAAATTAAACTTTTTAGCCCACGAAAATAGGTATTTAACCTCAAATCCCCAAGAAGTTTCGAAAGTTTCTGTCGGTTATCGGTTTTATGTGCCTTTTAGGAATAGCCTTGTCGAATCAAATGCTTTCGTTCTGCCGTACTATTTCATACATCAACACGGTAGCCGCTGCTGAAACGTTTAATGAGCCTATTTTCCCTTTCACCGGAATTTTGACCAGCACATCTGCCACTTGAAGATATTCCGGGGATATTCCGGTATCTTCCGCACCCAATAATAATGCCACCGGGCCGGAGAGGTCCGGCTGGTTATACATGATTTCTCCTTTTTCAGTAGCTGCGACTATTTTCAGTCCGCTGTTTTTCAAAAATGAAAGTGTGGATTTTAGATTGTCAGTACGGCAAACAGAAATATGACTGAGTGCTCCGGCTGACGTTTTTACGGTATCTGCACTGATCAGCGCGGACCCCCTTACCGGAAACAGTATGGCATGTGCTCCGGCACATTCCGCGGAGCGGGCAATGGCCCCGATATTCCGGGTATCGGTAATTCCGTCACAGACGATAATAAAAGGTTGTTCACCAGATTCGAATAATGCAGGGATCAGGTTTTCTATACGGGCGTATTCGATGGGTGAAACAAAAGCAATGACACCCTGGTGGTTTTTGCGGGTAATCCTGTTCAGTTTTTCAACCGGGACGATCTGAATAGGTATACTGTTGTTGCGTAACAAACCCAGTAGTTTTTTGTACTGATCGCCTTCAAGGCCCTTGCGTAAAAATACTTTACTTATCTCCTGGCCGGCATCCACTGCTTCCATTAAAGGATGCAGTCCGAAAATTATTTGTTGGGAAGATTTCATTCTATTCTATATCATTAAGGCTGAATACTCGTCCGTTTCGCCAGCTTTCAATAGCCAGTGACCAGTATGTAGTTTGCGGATCCCCTCTACGCAATACATAATATTCGTCACAATACGGTAACGGTTTTCGATCGAAAGTAAAGGTAACCGGATTGGACTGTTTTCGGGTATATTCCCATGTCTCGGAATCGGATCCTTTAAAAACATTATTGGGCAAGCCATATACCATATAGACCATCCCCCTATCGGTTTTCCATCCTTCTCTTGTATCACTGAAATATTGATTGGCGTACGACATACGTGTATAAAAAACGCGTATCTGCATTCGGGCTTTATCCGTACTTCCGGTAGTTGCCAGCCAGAAATTATCCAACATTTTTTTGGGATTTTCGGCTTCACTCAATTTTCGGTATTCACTCTCCGAAGCAAGGTAATTGATGGGTTGTACCAGTATTGCAGTACGGTTTTCCCTGGGAAAAGAAGGTCCGAAATTCCGCAACAATAACCCTTCCTGATGAGTCGTATCTGTCTGTATTAAATAGATACCTTCATAGCCGAACATGAAATTAGTGTTCGGACTGTAAGACTGTTCCCATATACTGTCCGGTTTGAAGGATAAATCTGTAATAGGAGCCGGTGCCAGCGGGGAAGTCGGAATCGGCGCCTGGCTGGCTGAATATTTGATGAAAATACGATCTACCGGACGCCTCTGGTAAACGATCCTGAAAACGTCATTTATCCTGATGTTTTTTTCAAGTTTTGGTGCTCCGTTAAGCGCTGTAATTTTAAAGTTTTGTGGGGAAGTTTCAGATAATTTATTGACTGTAATGAATTCACGTACCGTATTTCGCCTGATCAGATCAGTGATCTGCACGAGCAGTAAATAGCGATGCCCTTGTTCAACCGGAATCATGATGGGAAATACAATCGTCCGTTGTTGCTTTTTTATTTCTATTGAATTGATAAAAGTCGCGCTATCGCTGACAATTTTATTATTTTCTATTTCCGTGCAATCAAATAATTGGTAATGAATTCTCAGGTCAGCTTTGGGTACCCCTTCCGCGTTTGCTTCATTTACAATTAGTTCATTTGTGTTTAGCTGGATATATAACTGGGATTCCTTTTCAGATATATGAAAGACTCCTAGTAGCGGATGTAAGGATGATGATGCGGGATTATACAGTATCGGTTTATTGATTTTAGGTGCTTGTTTATTTCTGGAAGAACCACAAGCCACTGAAAATAATATGATAAAACCTATCAAAAAACAGTGAAAAAAAGCTTTTTGCATTGTAACTGATCTCGTTTTTTTGATTTATTCCTTCACACCTGACAAAGGTAATATTTCTTTTGACAAAATCGGATAGTTGCATTTTGCGTGCAAAGCCTGATCTTATCCCACACTTCCTTCCAGACTGATTGCGAGTAGTTTTTGGGCTTCCACGGCAAACTCCATAGGCAACTGGTTGATTACTTCCCGCGCATAACCATTAACAATGAGTCCTACAGCGTCTTCCGTATTGATTCCTCTCTGGTTGCAGTAAAACAATTGGTCTTCTCCTATTTTTGAGGTGGTCGCTTCATGCTCCACTACGGAAGAAGTGTTGGCTACTTCCATGTACGGGAATGTATGGGCACCGCACTGGTCTCCCAGCAACAGCGAATCACATTGTGAAAAATTCCTGGCATTTTCAGCCCGGTCCACTACTTTTACCAGCCCCCGGTAACTATTCTGGCTACGCCCGGCTGATATTCCTTTTGAAACGATCCTGCTCCGGGTATTTTTCCCGATATGTATCATTTTGGTACCCGTGTCGGCCTGTTGCCGGTTATTGGTCAATGCAACCGAGAAAAACTCTCCGGTAGAATGGTCCCCCTGTAATATGCAACTCGGATATTTCCATGTGATGGCAGATCCCGTTTCCACTTGTGTCCAGGATAACTTAGACCGGTCTCCTTTACAAATTCCCCTTTTGGTTACAAAATTAAAAATACCACCTTTCCCGTCTTTGTCTCCCGGATACCAGTTTTGTACAGTGGAATATTTTACTTCTGCATCTTTTAATACCACAATTTCCACTACCGCAGCATGCAGTTGGTTTTCATCCCGTTGAGGTGCTGTGCAGCCTTCAAGATAAGACACATATCCTCCTTCGTCAGCAATCAGCAGGGTCCGTTCAAATTGTCCGGTATTGGCGGCATTGATCCGGAAATAGGTGGATAACTCCATCGGACAACGTACTCCTTTCGGGATGTAACAAAATGATCCGTCACTGAATACAGCCGAATTAAGGGCGGCAAAGTAATTATCTTCTGGAGGTACCACAGAACCCATATATTGTTGTACCAACTCCGGATGTTCGCGTACAGCTTCACTGAACGAACAGAAAATAATTCCATGCTTGGCCAGTTCGTCCTTAAAGGTGGTTTTTACTGAAATACTGTCCATGACTGCATCTACGGCTACTCCGGCCAATAATTTCTGTTCTTCAAGCGGAATGCCCAACTTTTCAAAAGTTTTACGAAGTTCCGGATCCACCTCGTCCATACTGTTCAATGCCGGACGTTGCTTTGGTGCAGCATAGTAAATGATATCCTGATAATTGATTTCAGGTATTTCCAAATGGGCCCATTCCGGCATTTCCATATTCAGCCAATGCCGGTAGGCTTTCAGGCGGAAATCCAACATAAATGCTGGTTCCTCTTTTTTTCGGGAAATTAAACGGATCACATCCTCATTCAACCCTTTGGGTATGGTCTCCGTTTCAATTTCGGTAACAAACCCATGCTCATATTCCCTCTGTGTGACTTTATTTAATATTTCGTCCTGTTCAGTACTCATGATTGATCGGTTTTCGGTACATTACGGATCATCCGTTCCGTATAACGAAGATGCAAAGATAAAGATTTTGGTGCAATTATTTGAAAACTGCTCTTTTATCTTTTATGACATGATCATGTTTTCAGTCGCTTTTTGGGAAAAGTCCGTGTGTTTTTACTCTTTAAAAATCCTATATTGAAGTAACAATTTTATCTTTGTTACATGAATATGATCAATCAACCACCCATCCTTCATTTCGAATCGATTGAAGCATCAGGGAATGTCACAGCATTCACGACTACCCGTTATGGCGGATATAGTTCCGGTAATTATGCTTCTTTCAACCTGAGTTATTATTCGGGTGATTTAACCGGGAATGTGGATAAGAACCGCGAGGAATTATGCCGGATAATACATATTTTACCGGATCGTTTGTTCGCCCCATATCAGGTACATGGTGACGAAATATTCATCATCGATGAATGTTTTTTGCATGAAAAAGCTGAGAGGAAGGATCCATTACTTAATGGAAAGGATGCATTGATCACATCTTTTAAAGATATATGCATTGCCGTATCTACGGCCGATTGTGTGCCGGTGTTGCTTTATGACCCCGGGAAACAAATAATTGGGGCGGTGCATGCCGGTTGGCGGGGAACATGTAAACGTATCCTACAAAAAGTGATCAGACAAATGGTAACGATATGGGAATCTGATCCATCAAAATTATATGCTGCCATTGGACCTTCCATCGGTCCGGATGCTTTTGAAGTTGGAGATGAGGTATACCGCTCTTTTGCTGAAGAAAGTTTTGATATGGAGCTGATTGCCCGGTATCATCAGAGTTCAGGGAAATATCACATCGATCTGTGGGAGGCTAACCGTTTACAACTTATATCCGAAGGAGTACAACAGGAAAAAATAGAAATTGCAGGCATATGTACCCGGCAGCATACGGACGCTTTTTTTTCGGCAAGAGAACTGGGGATATCTTCAGGCAGGATGCTTACCGGAATCTGTATGCATTCCGGGAAACAGAATTGAATAATTTATTCTGGAAAGTGGCTTATTATCGGAAGGCGTTAATCAAAATTCCACCAGACAGTTCGTTTCACAGGTTCACCGATAGTATAGGGTTCACCGATTTTTGGAACGGTTACCGGGATATTCAGCGAGTCGGCTACAGGAAGCAGCCGGTATATCGGATCGTTCCAGGAATGATAGGTTGCTGAAAACTTGGCCCAATGTACGGGAAATAGCATATCGGCCTGTAAGTCCAATGCCGCCGCAGCGGTTTGTTCCGGATAACAATGGCTGGATGGCCAGTACGGACTGTATTGACCGTTTTCCAGTAATGCCAGATCGAAAGGCCCGTATTTATTCCCAATATCTTTGAAATGGAGATTATAACCACCGTCTCCGCCAAGGAAGAGGCGATACCCGTGAATATCCAGTACATAGGACGACCAAAGTGTTTTATTTTTTTTATTACGTCTTCCGGAGAAATGTTGTGCCGGAGTGGACGTGAGTATAATATCCGGTGATATAGGAACAGTATCGGACCAGTTGACGACATATAGCTGATCTTTGTCGTACCCCCAGTAAAGCATGGTTCTGTCAACGCCCGACGGAACAACTACCTGATCGACGGATTTTCTTAATTTCCGGAGCGTTTTGTAATCCATATGGTCATAATGGTCATGTGTCAGGATCAACAGGTCTATGTCCGGCATATCTTTCAGTGAATATATATTGCTTCCGTCAAAATTCCGGTTGATGAACCATAACGGTGATCCGTACCCTGAAAAAACAGGATCGACTAAAATATTGAATCTTTTGGACTGGATGAGATATGACGAATGTCCGAACCATGTGATGGTCGGTGCGGTATATACGGTATCTTTCAGATTGGTTTTTACAGAGGGCATCTTTTGTGACAGTACCGGCTTTTTGAACCTGCTGTAGCGTTCTTTTCGGAACCTGCTTTTCGGAACAGCCTTTCTTGTAGTATCTAAAGGAGGATACAGGTTTTGAAATTTTCCGTCCAGGTAGTTGGGTAATGATTCAAATACAAGTTGTTGCTTTTTTGACGGATACCGGCCGGTAGAACGGATAGCAGAGCAGGCAACGGCTATCATTCCTCCCGTAATTAAAATGATAATAATATGTAGCCATCTTTTCATGAATTGTCAAAATAATGTTCAATAAGAAAACTTTCTTCTGAATTCGGAACAAACAATTGCTGCTGCAGTAGCTACGTTCAATGACTCGGAAGTATCTTCTCCGGCCGGATATGACGGTATTAATATGCGCTTATTTACATAAAAACCTATATCCTTACTGATCCCTTTTGATTCATTTCCCATTATGATTACCGCTTTTTCATTCAAAGATTCTTTATAAATATTGTTTCCGTCCAGGAATGTTCCATAGATAGGAAAATCGGGAAATGAGTTTTTCAATTGTTCAAAGAAAAGTACGTTGGATACATATACTTTGACGCGGGTAAGCGCCCCCATAGTCGATTGTACGGTTTTAGGGTTATACGGGTCAGCGCAGCCTTCTCCGCATATTACATGCTGTATTCCGAACCAATCGGCAATCCGGATAATGGTACCTAAGTTTCCGGGGTCCTGCACCCGGTCAAGGAATAGTGAAAGTCCGGATACAATATCTGTAAAAACTATCTCATGGGTAGGTATTTCAACCAGGGCAACAGCTTGATTAGGGGTTTTTAAGAAACTGATCTGGGATAGTTCTTTTTCTTCTACAGCTATTACTTCTACCTGGTTAGAAATTAGGTGTCCGGGTAATTCTTCTATCCAGGCGGCTTTGGCCAGAATACAGCGAACATACAATGAAGAGCCCAGCATTTCCCGGACATTTTTATCTCCTTCCACCAAAAACAACCGGTTTTGATAACGGTATTTTTTTTGTTCCAGAGAACGGATCAGTTTTATTTTGGCTTTACTTAACAAAGCAACAACTTATTCTCCCTGTAATTTAAAGATATAGGTAATGGTCCCTTTTTGTACGGGAGCATCGGGTTTTCGTGTGAATTTAGCCTGTTTAGCGGCTTTTAAAGCAGCATCGAGCAGTGTTTTATCCAAAGTGGTCGATCCTTTGACTCCTGCAATGGCATTACTTACATTTCCATCTTTATCGACAGTGATTTCTACTACTACCTTACCCTGTTCCTGGGATTTATAAACTGGTAGGGGAAGTCTTCCCTGTAAACCTCTTCCACTTAATGAGAAAGTACCTCTGCCGTCATCTCCGCCTTCTCCATAAACGTGTACATCCGGTGCTCCGGTGGTAACTCCCTGATTGCCTTCTCCTCCGGCCTCTCCCTGACTGGTGGCTGTGCTGGCGTTATCTCCCCTTCCGGGATAAAGTGCCCGTTGGTTTACTGTTCTTTCAACAGGTTTCGGTTCTTCAACCGGCTTCGGTTCCTCTTTGGGCGTTTCTTTAGGCTCTTCTTTGGGTTTGGTCTCTTTTTCTTTAGGTTTGGTTTCTGGCTTTGGAGGAATGGTTACGGCTTCTTCTATGTCCTGTGTTAAGACCGGATCTTCCTGTTCGGGTTGTGATGTTTGAACAGGTTTTGGTTGAACCGGCGCGGGATCGTTTCTCCGGGGTTCATAATTTCCCATTCCAAAATTACTATTTCCAAAATCGACCATAATGCCTTGTTCTTCAGGTAATGGTAAGGGAGTCCTGAAAGCCATGAATAACAAAATGAACAACAAGATACCATGGAAAATAAGGGTACCAGCTAATCCGTTACGATATTTGACCGGTGTTGCCATTTGTTCTGATTAATACACAATTAAATTACCGTCTCCTTTCGGGTGAGGTAGCCATGATTAATTTATATTTATTCCGTGCCGCTATATTCATTACTTTCACCATGTCCTTCACCTGTACAGTTTCATCCATGTGCAGGGAAATGGTCGGATCGGGAGCATCCATGAGTTTTAACTGCAACTGACGCTCCAGGTCTGCCAGTGGAACAGGAGTGGTTTCAATGTAATAATGAAGGTCCTTGGAGATGGATACACTGGTAACTGCTTTAGCTGAAGTCTGGTTATTGCTTTGGGGTAAGAGTAATTTCAAAGCATTTGGGCTTACCAGGGTAGAGGTGATCATAAAAAATATGAGCAATAAAAAGACCAGGTCGGTCATCGATGACATACTGAATGACGGATTGATCTTATTTGATGAGCGGATAGCCATAGATCAGTTATTTTACCGGTTCATTGAGTAAATCCATAAATTCGGTGGTATTGGCTTCCAGTCCATTGACCACTTTTTCAATGCTGGCTACTAATATATTGTAGGCAAAATAGGCAATGATACCTACAAATAGACCAGCTACTGTTGTGACCATTGCTTCATAGATACCGGATGATAGTATCTGGATATCGATATTGTTCCCGGCCATCGACATATCATAAAATGCCCTTACCATACCGGTAACAGTTCCTAAGAACCCAAGCATGGGAGCACCTCCGGCGGCAGTGGCCAATGCCGGTAACCCTCTTTCCAGTTTAAATATTTCTAATCGTCCTACATTTTCTATAGCAGTATTGATATCACTTAACGGGCGTCCGATACGTTGAATCCCTTTTTCGATCATACGTGCGATAGGGCTATCAGTAGATTGGCAAAGGGCTAGGGCAGACTCAATTTTACCTTCATGGATATAATCCTTGATACGGTTCATAAAGTTTTCATCTGTTTGTGCCGCTTTACGTATGGCGAAGTAACGTTCTACAAAAATATAGACAGCAAGAACTGACAATGCTGCAATAGGAATCATGATCCATCCTCCTTTGAGGGCAAGATCCCATAATGGCATACTAACTTCTTCCGGTGCCGCATCTAAGGCATTCACCATCTGTTCCTGACCTGATATCTGCGCTGAAGCCTGTAATAAAAAATTGTATAGCATTAAAATTGAGTTTAAAATAATCGTTATGTGCTTGTCTGATATTGGTTTAATATTTTATGATGACAAAGATAATAAAACCCCGGATACTTTGTCATCCCATCAACAAATAATATGCTGCGACCCCGGAAAGATATCCTGCTGCTGCCAATAGGGTTACTTTTTTTACATACCATATGAAATCTATTTTTGTCAATCCCATTGCAGCTACACCAGCAGCAGAACCAATGATCAACATACTTCCCCCGGTTCCGGCACAGTATGCCAACAGTTCCCAGAATGTTCCGTCTGTAACAAAATGACTCATATATGCTGCTCTGGCCGGATCGGCGATCGTAGCTAATGTTTCAGGGGTCATTACGTCATACATCCCCATGGTACCTGCTACCAGAGGTACATTATCCACTATCGAGGATAACGTACCAATAGCAATGTTTATTGCATAGATATTGTGTACTTTCTCATCGAGAAAAGCGCTGAATATGTTTAGGTGTCCTGCAGATTCCAGACCTGCAACGGCCAGTAAGATACCTAGAAAGAAGAAAATCGTAGGCGTATCGATTTTTTTCAGTATCCCGGCCAGGGTCAGGCGCATCCTTAATTCCTTCTGTTTGCGGCGATGCAAAATTTCCGTCATGACCCACATAAATCCTAATACCAGTAAAACCCCAAGATAAGGAGGAAGATGGGTAATGGATTTAAATACCGGGACAAATAATAGCCCTAAAACTCCTGATACCAGGACTATCCATCGTTCCCGGTCGGTTGTCGGGACTTTTGATTTCGCCCGGTCCGTACGGGACGGTGGAACTGCATTTCCCTTCATAGTAAATGATACAATGATAAGGGGTATCAGCATACAGATTAAACTGGGTATAAATAATTGTTTGATAATGTTGGCAGCGGTAATTTGTCCGCCGATCCATAACATAATGGTGGTCACATCCCCGATCGGTGACCAGGCGCCGCCGGCATTGGCAGCTATAACCACCATACTGGCGAAAAACCAACGCGTATTCTTGCCGCCGATTAATTTTTGCATGAGAGCAATCATCACAATAGTGGTCGTGAGGTTATCCAGTGCCGCCGACATAAAAAAAGTAAGGAATGAGAATATCCATAATAACTTCACCTTTTTGGTGGTCTTGATTATTTTGGATAAAATGCTGAACCCTCCATGACTATCGATAATTTCGACAATAGTCATAGCACCCAGAAGAAAAAACAGGATTTCGCTGATCTCGCCAAGATGTTCTATTAACTCATGATGGGTCACAAAATCCATTACCGAAGCTCCCGGATTCAGTTTTGTGTAATCCTGGAAACTGGTTAATTCAGGATAAATCGTATCACCGCCAAAAGCAATACATACCCATACTAAAGCAGCCGTAATCAGGGCAGAAGCCGCTTTGTCTATTTTTAATGTATGCTCCAGTGCAATAGCAGAATAGCCTATAATGAAAATAGCAATGATCAGGTAAAACATCGTTATATTTTATGGATAAGAGGATTTTAATAAACGGCTGCAAATGTACGAAAAATGTATATAAAATAAACATTTTTGATGATCAATTTATATTGATGTATGTTTTGGTCGCAGATGTTTATGTTTTTGATTTATAGATCGTAAGTGTATTTTGTAATGGTCCTGTATAAAAAAAGCAAAAAATACCATACCTTTGCAGCCCGAAATTTATATTATTCTTCATGTCCAAAATAAGAAATATTGCCATAATAGCGCACGTAGACCACGGAAAGACCACATTAGTAGATAATCTGATCAAGCTTGGAAAGCTTTTCAGGGATAATGAAGACCCCGGCGAATTAATTATGGACAGCAATGACCTGGAGCGTGAAAGAGGAATCACGATTCTGGCCAAGAATGTTTCCGTTGAATATAAGGGTGTAAAAATAAATATCATAGATACCCCCGGCCATGCTGATTTCGGAGGAGAAGTCGAACGGGTGCTCAATATGGCTGATGGCGTGTTATTGCTGGTTGATGCTTTTGAAGGTACTATGCCGCAAACCCGTTTTGTACTGCAAAAGGCTTTGGGATTAGGCAAAAAACCTATTGTGGTGATCAATAAAGTAGATAAACCCAATTGTCGGCCAGATGAGGTACAGGAAGAAGTGTTCGACCTGATGTTTAACCTGAATGCTTCCGAAGATCAGTTGGATTTTACCACCATATACGGTTCTGCCAAACAAGGATGGATGTCTAAGGATTGGCGTAACCCAACGACAGATATTACCGCATTGTGCGATGCCATTATCGAGCATATCCCAGCGCCTGTTGCACTGGAAGGTACTCCGCAGTTATTGATTACCTCACTAGAATACTCTAATTATGTGGGGCGGATTGCTATTGGGAAATTACATCGCGGAACCCTGAAAGAAGGGCAAAACGTAGCATTGGTAAAACGTGACGGCGCTATAGTGCGTTCTAAGATAAAAGAACTATTAACCTTTGAGGGTTTGAATAAGAAAAAAGCTTCATCGGTAAGTTCGGGGGATATTTGTGCATTGGTAGGATTGGATGATTTCAGCATCGGAGATACCGTAGCTGATCTGGAAAACCCCGAAGGACTGGAAACCATTGCTATTGACGAACCAACGATGAGTATGCTGTTCACCATAAATAATTCACCTTTCTTCGGCAGGGACGGTAAATATGTAACTTCCCGCCATATTAAGGACCGGTTGGACAAGGAATTGGAAAAGAATATTGCTCTTCGCGTATCAGAAACCGATTCGGCGGATTCATTCATGGTGTACGGCCGTGGGATTTTACATTTATCCGTGTTGATCGAGACCATGCGTCGTGAAGGATATGAATTACAGGTAGGACAGCCTAAAGTGATCATTAAGGAAATAGAAGGTGTGAAATGTGAACCTATTGAAGAATTGACGGTGGATGTTCCAGAAGAATCTTCCGGAAAGGTAATTGAGATGGTTTCCCGGAGAAGGGGAGAGATGGAGAAGATGGAAACCAAAGGAGACCGGATCCATCTTGAGTTTTCTATCCCTTCGCGTGGAATTATCGGATTGCGGAACCAGGTACTGACTGCGACTGCTGGAGAAGCTGTAATGACACACCGTTTCAGGGAATTTGCACCAATGAAAGGAGAAATTGAAAAACGCATCAACGGATCTTTGATCTCTATCGAGACAGGCAGTGCTATTGCTTATGCCCTGGATAAATTGCAGGACCGGGGCCATTTCTTTGTAGATCCAGGTGAAGAAATTTATGAAGGGCAGGTAGTCGGTGAAAATAACCGTGCAGGAGACCTGGGATTAAATATCTCGAAGACAAAAAAAATGACCAATGTACGTGCTTCCGGAACAGATGATAAGGCTAAAATAACGCCGGCTATCAAGTTTTCCCTGGAAGAGGCGCTTGAGTATATTCAGGAAGATGAATATGTGGAAGTAACCCCCTTGCATATCCGTCTGCGTAAAATTTTACTGACGGAAAATGAAAGGAAACGCCAGGGGAAATAATCACTAAATTATGATAGATTAAGATAATGGAAATCCTTATAAAAGCCTCGCAGTTTGTTCTTAGCCTTTCCATACTGATTGTTGCCCATGAAATGGGGCATTTTCTTTTTGCTAAATTGTTTAAAGTCCGCGTTGAGAAATTTTACCTGTTTTTTGATGCAGGTTTTTCTTTATTCAAATTTAAAAAGGGGGAAACGGAATACGGTATCGGCTGGTTACCGCTGGGAGGATATGTGAAGATAGCCGGGATGATAGATGAATCCATGGATACGGAGCAAATGTCGCAACCGCCCCAGCCTTGGGAATTCCGTACCAAACCGGCATGGCAACGTCTATTGATCATGGTGGGTGGTGTATTGGTCAATTTTGTTTTGGCCTTTTTTATCTATTCGATGATCCTTTTTGTCTGGGGAAAAGAATACATACCGGTACAGAATGCAGCTTATGGATATGAGTTTTCCCAAACGGCCCTGGAAAACGGATTCAGGAACGGAGATAAAATTATAGCGGTAGATGGTGTAAGTTACGATATGTTAGCTGATCTTACTGAACAAATCATTCATGGAGGGGCAAAAAATGTAACCATTGAACGTGACGGAGAAAGAATGGATATAGCATTACCATATGATTTTTCTGCACAGTATTCATCCTCAAAGGATAAGGTATTTGCTTCACCGCTTTACCCTTTTGTCATAGATAAGACCCAGTCCGGTTCTCCGGCGGCTAAAGCAGGATTACAATCCGGCGACATCATAACAGCTGTTAATGATCATCCGACCCCTACAGCCGGTTTGTTCATGGGTGAAGCCAAAAATAACGCAGATAAAAAGATTAACCTGACCATAGAACGCAATGGTATGCAGGAAACGATGGATATGACTGTCTCCGAAAGCGGAACCATTGGTGTATATTGTCAGTTACCTACTAAAATACTGAAATCGGAGCGTATTGAGTATGGCTTTTTTGAATCTATTCCTGCAGGGATCGTTTATGGCGTGGATATTCTATCCAACTATGTGGGTAATCTTGGTAAGCTCTTCAATAAAGGCGGCCTGAAGCAATTGGGCGGTTTTATTGCTATTGGAAATATATTTCCTGCAGAATGGGATTGGTTGTCTTTTTGGACGATGACGGCTTTCCTTTCAATTATTCTTGCATTTATGAATATTCTTCCTATTCCGGCGCTTGATGGAGGTCATGTATTGTTCCTTCTTTTTGAGATGATTACAGGAAGAAAACCAGGTGATAAATTTTTAGAACGGGCGCAAATCGTTGGTATGGTTATTTTGATAGGCTTGCTTCTGATAGCCAACGGAAATGATATCATCAGATTATTCTCGAGGTAAAGAAGCATAATTTTTCTCATTATTGTATTTTATTTTTCATTAATTTCTGATAATGAAAATGTTATATTGATATTACCTCGTAATCAAATGATCATTTATTTACTGTATAGAAATAAAGATCATATTTGCTGGTTTACATAGATTAAGTTAATTTTCCTTCACTCATTTATATAATCGTGATTTTTATGTAAGTTTGTGCTTTATAAAGAATACTTATGGATGAAGTAAGGAAAATAGATACTGATATTCATATTCAGGTGAATACTAGTAATACAGTAAATGGAAAAAAGCAACAAAACTCTTTTATCCTAAATGCCATTAGTTAACACAGCAAAGAAAGAACATTATACGATTCTTGGATGGCAATATGCAAATTGATAACATCAAAGTTTTAGAAAGATGGTCAAGATGGAATTCTAGTTCTTTAATATCTTAATTCTGATGGAGATTTGAAAAAGAAAATATGTTGAAAAAATGAATTTATTAAATTTGAAAAGGAAATCGGGACTATAAATCAAATCTATACTTAATCCTGTAATCCGTTGAGAATATGAAAATCTATTATCTAATAAAGTTCACAATTTTCTCAAAATCCTCAATAAATGAATTCGATACTTTAATATTATACTCTACAGGGAGATTAAAAAAACATCAACAAAAAATGGTTGAATTATGAGATCAAAATTTTTAATTCTCACATTAATAGCAACCTCTCTCATTTGTTATCTGGAGTGGGGAGCTGGCAATAAATCATTTTTATTTGAAATCGAATATGAGGTTTTCAAGCAAATATTTACTGCCCAAAAACTTTTTGTCCATCCTCTTATATTACTTCCACTTCTCGGACAAATTTTACTTTTGATTACTTTATTTCAGAAAAAGCCACAAAAAATTCTTATTTATATTAGCATAGTCTGTTTGGGGTTACTATTAATTCTTATATTTTTCATTGGAATTCTGGCTATGAATTATAAAATATTGATTTCAGTATTGCCATTTTTAATTACAGCAATAATTACAATATTATCTCTCAAACAATCAAAATCCGATAAATTCCTATAATCTTTTCAAAAATAAAATAAGAGTTAAAAAAAACGCTTCAGATATAAATTATTAAAATTGCGAACATTGAAGACTTTTAAGAGTGATCTTTCCCACAAAGAGTATCCGCTATCAGAAAGGATATCAGGCCGGTCCATCCGTCGTTCCATCATGAATGTGATACTAAAGGAACATCCTGAATTTAAGGAAGACAATTATCTGGCTACTGAAGAATTGAATCATTACAGGCGAAAATATATTTCCGAGGCGGTCAGTAAGCAGGTCGGAGATATGTCGTCCCTTGAAAAAACGGTATTGAATTCCTTGTCGAATCAAACTACACTTTCAGATAAAATTGACGGTGATGACGATGCTGTAGCGACGTTGGGACAAAAAGTGGCGGATAAAGTTGCCACATTCGGAGGGAGTTGGACGTTTATTATCTCTTTCGGTGTATTCATATTTATTTGGATAACGATCAATGTGATTTGGTTGGCCAATAAAGCATTTGATCCCTATCCGTTTATTCTTTTGAACCTGATGTTGTCTTGTCTGGCAGCGTTACAGGCTCCGGTGATCATGATGAGTCAGAACAGGCAGGAAGATAAAGACCGGGAACGTTCCAAAAAGGATTATATGATCAACCTGAAATCAGAATTAGAGATCAGGAGCCTTCATGAAAAAATCGATCACCTGATTTTTCACCAGCAACAGGAATTGATGGAAGTACAAAATGTCCAGCTAGAGTTGTTGGATGCTATCTTAAACCAGATAGAAAAGAAAGAAGCGCCCCGAAAACCTGTTCGCTCCAAAAAACAATCGGAAAATAAAAAAACATAACTTTTTGTCAGTTAGTGTGCAATGTGTTTTTTATGGGAACCTGTATAGTCAGGATGTCAAAAAAATGTTTTGTCATTTTAGAAACATTGGATAAAAAAAGATATTTTTATCGTTTTTATTGTATTTCTGATCAAATGAATTTTCTATAATCTCCACAGAAGTGACTGTGAAGAACTGTTATTCCAGTTGCAGGTATATGCATCCTGTAGATCAATGATTCATTTGAAAACTCCTTTATCGACGTGAAAATTAAAATATAGACAGATGAAAAAAATTATTGTTTCCCTCTTAATGATGGTATCACTTGTATACGGATGTGGTTCTTCCGGACATGAAGTCATTCAAAACGATTTGCGCGCACCGGCATACCCGTTGGTTACTATCGATCCTTATACTTCGGCCTGGTCGTTCGGTGATAAGTTATATGAGGGTTCGTTAAAACACTGGACAGGAAAAGATTTTCCCTTATTGGGTGTTATCCGTGTAGATGGCGAGAATTATCGCTTCATGGGACTGGAGGATATTCCGCTTTTAACAGTATTCAATACATCCGAACAAGGAATGTGGACCGGGAAATATACTTTTACCCGTCCGCGTGAAGGATGGAATAATAAAGATTTTAACGATAAACAATGGAAAGAAGGACCTGCTGCTTTCGGAACACGGGACGAATCTACAGTGAAGACAGCATGGGAAACCGAGGAGATTTGGGTACGGCGTGAAATCAATCTGGAAGAAGACCTTTCCGGGAAGAAAGTATTTCTGGAATATTCGCATGATGATGATTTTGAGTTATATATCAACGGAATAGAAGTGGTCAATACCGGGTATAAGTGGCGGAAAAACGTCACTGAGCCTGTTACCGGCGAAGCCCTGGCATCATTGAAAAAAGGAAAGAATGTTATTGCCGCTCATTGTACGAATCGTTCACATGGGGCTTTGGTCGATTTCGGACTTTTCACGGAACAATCCATGCCGGTGAAACTGGAAAGGACAGCAGAACAGAAATCAGTGAATGTGCAGGCTACACAGACGCATTATACATTTACTTGTGGCGGTGTTGACCTGAAACTCTCTTTTGCTGCCCCGCTGTTTATGGAACAGCTCGATCTTCTTTCTCGTCCGGTGAATTACCTCTCTTATGAAGTTGTATCCAACGATGGTAAGGAACATGAAGTGGATGTATATTTCGAAAGTTCTCCCAACTGGGCATTGAATCATCCCGGACAGGCGTCGGTGAGCGAAAGTTTTGAGAACGGAGGGCTTGTCTTCCTGAAAACAGGCAGTAAGGAGCAGAATTATTTAGGAAAAAAAGGCGATGATGTACGTATCGACTGGGGATACTTTTATATGGCGGCCAAAAAAGAAAACACTTCTTACCTTGTTGGAAATGCAGCTGATTTAAGAAAGAATTTTGTGGATAAAGCAGCCAATGCCTCTTCCGTAAAAAAAGAAAATGCACGGATGGCGTTGATACAGTCATTGGGAAAAATAAAGAAAGGTTCGGGAAAAATAATGATCGGTTATGATGATATTTATTCCATACAGTATTTTGGTGTAAACCTCCGGCCCTATTGGAACCGTTCCGGGGACCAGGATATACTGATGCAGTTTCAGGCAGCTGACCGGGAATACCAGCAATTGATAGATCGTTGTTACCGTTTTGATCAACAATTAATGGAAAAAGCAACGTTGGCAGGTGGTAAGAAATATGCCGAGTTATGTGTTCTGGCTTACCGTCAGGCTATTGCCGCCCATAAATTAGTAGAGGCGCCGAATGGTGATTTACTGTTCCTTTCCAAGGAAAATTTCAGCAACGGATCCATTGGTACGGTAGACATCACTTATCCATCAGCTCCTTTGTTTTTACTGTACAATGTGGAATTAGTCAAAGGCCTGATGAATCATATTTTTTATTACAGCGAGAGCGGAAAATGGACCAAACCTTTTGCTGCACACGATGTGGGAACTTATCCAATGGCTAACGGACAAACTTATGGCGGGGATATGCCGGTGGAAGAAAGCGGAAATATGTTGATTCTTACGGCAGCTGTTGCGGCGGTAGAAGGAAATGCAAAGTATGCGGAAAAACATTGGGATGTATTGACAGTATGGACGGATTACCTGGTAGAAAACGGGCTGGATCCGGAAAACCAATTATGTACGGATGATTTTGCCGGACATTTTGCACATAATGTCAACCTGTCCGCAAAGGCCATAATGGGGATCGCTTCATACGGAAAACTCGCAGCTATGCTGGGAAAAAAGGATATATCGGAAAAATATACCCAAAAAGCAAAGGAAATGGCCAAAGAATGGATGAGAATGGCCGATGATGGTGATCATTATCGCCTGACATTCGACCAGCCGGGAACATGGAGCCAGAAATACAATCTTGTATGGAATAAACTGATGAACATGGGCATTTTCCCGGAAGAAGTAGCAGCCAAAGAGATTGCTTATTACCAGACCAAACAGAATAAATACGGTTTGCCGTTGGATAACAGGAAAACATATACCAAAGCCGACTGGATCATCTGGACGGCTACCCTGGCCAATGACAAGGAAACATTTCAGAAGTTCATAGATCCTTTATACCTCTTTATGAATGAAACCACCGACAGGATTCCCATGTCCGACTGGTATTATACCGATAAGCCAAAGCATACAGGGTTCCGTGCCAGAGCAGTAGTCGGGGGGTATTTCATTAAAATGCTGGAAGGCGAAATGAAATGAGTAAATAGGAATGATCCGTATAGAAGATAAACAACAAATAAACATAAAATCAATAAATTAAATCTTTAAAATGAAAAAACCTTTCTTAACGATTGCTTTTTTATCAGCGCTTGTCCTTTGTGTTTCAGCGCAGTGGGAGCCTCAGGGCGATAAGATCAAAACCAGCTGGGCGGAAAAGATAGACCCCAATAAAGTATGGCAGGAATATCCTCGTCCCATCATGGAGCGTTCTGATTGGCAAAATCTTAATGGGTTGTGGGATTATGCCATTAAACCTGTAGGTCAGAATGAACCGGCTTCTTTTGATGGAAAAATACTGGTGCCCTTTGCAGCGGAATCAAGTCTTTCCGGAGTACAGAAAACCGTTGGAGAGAAGAATGAGTTATGGTACAAACGTACTTTTACTGTTCCCAAAACATGGAAGGATAAAGATATCCTGTTGCATTTCGGTGCTGTTGACTGGAAAACAGAAGTATACGTTAATGATATCATGATCGGATCGCATCAGGGAGGATATACTCCTTTCTCCTTTAATATTGCACCTTATCTGAATGCGTCAGGGGAACAGAAACTGGTAGTGAAAGTATGGGATCCTAGCGACAAGGGATATAACCCAAGAGGAAAACAAGTACATAATCCGCACGGTATCTGGTATACCCCGGTGACCGGTATCTGGCAGACCGTATGGCTGGAACCTGTACCTGCAAAAAGGATCATGGCATTAAAAGTTGTTCCTGATATCGACCAATCCAGGATCACTGTATCTGCTCAGGCAGAAAATGTGGCTCCCGGCGATGTGCTGGAAGTAAAAGTCATGGAAAACGGAAAGGTGATTGCTACGGCAAAGGCTGCTATTTGCCAGACAGCCAGTATCAATATACCCGATCAGAAATTGTGGAGTCCCGATTCTCCCGTATTGTATGATATGGAAGCAAGCATCATCAGTAAAGGCAAAGTAACAGATAAGGTGAAAAGTTATTTTGCAATGCGTAAATATTCTACCAAACGCGATGCCAACGGTATTGTACGCATGCAACTGAATAACAAGGATCTTTTCCAGTTCGGTCCGCTCGACCAGGGATGGTGGCCTGACGGATTATATACAGCCCCTTCTGATGAAGCATTGGTTTATGATATTAAGAAAACCAAAGATTTCGGTTTCAATATGATCCGTAAACATGTAAAAGTGGAGCCGGCTCGCTGGTATACGCATTGCGACCGCCTCGGTATCATTGTATGGCAGGATATGCCTAACGGAGACCGTTCTCCGCAGTGGCAGATGCGTCAGTACTTTGATGGATCTGAATTACGTCGTTCACCTGAATCGGAAGCTAATTTCCGTCAGGAATGGAAAGACATCATGGATTACCTGATCAGTTATCCCTGTATCGGTGTATGGGTACCCTTCAATGAAGCATGGGGACAATTCAAGACAGTGGAAATTACAGAATGGACCAAAGCGTATGATCCTTCCCGTTTAGTAAATCCTGCAAGTGGAGGAAACCATTATCGCACGGGCGATATACTCGACCTTCATAATTATCCCGGACCGGAAATGTTCCTATACGATGCCCAAAGAGTTACAGTATTGGGTGAGTATGGAGGGATCGGCCTTCCGTTGGAAGGACATCTCTGGCAGACAGATAAAAACTGGGGATATATTCAGTTTAAAAATTCCGAAGAAACCACTGATGAATATGTAAAGTATGCTGAGCAACTTAAAAAGTTCATCAAAACAGGATTCTCGGCTGCCGTATATACACAGACCACCGATGTGGAAGGTGAAGTAAACGGGTTGATGACATACGACCGTAAGGTTATCAAACTGAACGAAGCCCGCCTGAAAAAAATAAATACCGAAATTTGTGAAATATTGAAATAAGTAAGATGGCCGGAAGGAAGAAGTTCCTTCCGGTTTTCTTTTAATGATCGATAGTTAATGCCCGGATATTAAGTTTCTTTCCCGGACTCTTCAGGAATTAAATCCGGTTGTTGGTCTGTAACTGAGTAATTATTTGTGTTGCATATTGATCATAAGTAAAAAATATAAGCAATGGCAACTCCTACTTATGAAGAAACAATCAATCAAGCCCGATTGATTTTATCTGATGTGATATTACAAAAGAGCAGGGAAAGAAAATAGAGATACTGGCAAAGGGAATCAGGAAATAAAATAATAACAGTGAATTCCTTAAAATGAGGCAAAAAAGATCACTGCCGGATTAAATGAAAAAATGCTTACCTTACGGCAGGTTATTTTTATTGATACCATAATCGTAAAAATAGAGTTTTTCCAGTCGTTTTGAGCGGAATTCTGGGTCAATGCCAGTAGATAATCTTATAAATGATTATTGATTATTGATTATTGATGATTGATTTTTGAATATTGACTTTGTCAGGCTCGTAAGTTCAGCTGAGTATTTATAGAAACACATATATTATTGGAATCTGTATAAAACCGTCAGTTATGAAAAAATTTGTTCGTCACCTGGTCTACACCGTTTTTTTTATCGGGATTGTATCATGTTCATCTACAGTTACCACAGGAGAAGGTACCGGGTTATTGTGGCAGATATCCGGGAACGGATTGAAAAACCCATCTTATCTTTTTGGTACCCATCATCTGGTGCTTAAGCAATTTCTGGATAGTGTGCCAGGATTTTATCCTGCTTTTAATTCCGTATCCCAGTTAATTTCCGAAGTAGGTGCGGAACTGTCTCCAGAAATGATGAACAGCTTTCCGGATATGATGATGCCCGTCGATACCACATACAGGGATCTGTTGGGAGATGAAGACCTCCGTATACTGGATTCTGTTTTATTGAAATATTTTAAAGTAACATCCGGTCAGATGTCCATGAAACCATCCATACTGAGTTATTCCATTATGATGATGTATTATTTCGAAGACCGGGATATTCCTAAAGATATCTTACAGAATGGCCTGGATGGCCATTTGACCAATGAAGCCTTATCAAAAGGATATCCTGTGGTTGCCCTGGAAAGTGCCGATAGTCAGTATCAGTTGCTATTCAAAGGGTCATTGACAGAACAGGCTCTTGAGTTGATGTGCACATTAAAATATCCGGCGCTGATGGAAGCTCAGGTAGAACTGGAACCCGCCTACCATAGGCAGGATCTGGATAAACTCTGGAAAATATACCAGGATCAGCTTGCAGAAATAGAGAAGATAGACATTGCTTGTCAGCCCACTCCCGAAGAAAAAGAAGAGGATGCCCTGGTAAAAGGCCGTAACCTGAAGTGGATGGAGAAAATACCCGGTTTGATTACAGAGCAACCGTCGATCATCGTAGTAGGTGCACTCCATCTACCGGGAGAATACGGGTTGATCCATCAGCTCCGCGAAAAGGGATATACCGTAAGGGTAGTGAAGAAATAATAGCGCAATGGATAATGGAGAATGGAGAATTGAGAATGGAGAATGCTGACAAACATCTGAAAACTTTGAACTTTGAATCTTGAATTTTTATAAGAATGAAATATTTTAAAATTTTTATTGTCTCAGGGATTATTTTATTGAATGCCTGCTCCGGATCCTCGGAAACAGAAATTACCTGTGTTGACCGTCCGTCAACCGATGTTTCCAATACTCATTACACTGGGAACCGACCACCCCTGCAACCGCTTCATTTCATTAAACTTCCGGTAGGATCTGTTCAACCGGAGGGATGGCTAAAAGAATACCTGATACGCCAGCGGAATGGACTCACCGGACATCTGGGAGAGATCAGCGCGTGGTTGCAGAAAAAAGATAACGCATGGCTAAGTATCGACGGAAAAGGCCAATGGGGATGGGAAGAAGTTCCTTACTGGCTGAAAGGGTATGCCAATATGGGATACATACTGAATGATCCTGCCGTGATTGCAGAGTCCAGATTATGGATAGATGCTGCGTTGAACAGTCAGCGTCCGGACGGATATTTTGGTCCGTGGATCGAGAAAAACGGTAAGCCTGACCTATGGGGGAATATGATTATGGTTTGGTGCCTGCAGTCTTATTATGAACATTCGGGTGATGAACGGGTGATCCCTTTCCTGACAAAATATTTCCAGTGGCAATCCGCATTGCCGGATGAAATGTTCCTGAAAGATTATTGGGAAAACAGCAGGGGAGGAGACAACCTGTACAGTATCTACTGGTTGTATAATATTACCGGCGACCAGTGGTTGCTCGACCTTGCCGAAAAGACCCACCGTAATACCGCCAACTGGCGTCAGGATACCAGCCTTCCCAACTGGCACAATGTTAACATTGCACAATCATTTCGTGAACCTGCCACCTGGTGGATGCAAAGTAAAGATTCTTCTGACCTGAACGCCACATACAATGTTTTCCATTTGATCCGGCGTACTTTCGGGCAGGTTCCCGGGGGAATGTTCGGGGGGGATGAAAACAGCCGCATGGGATATATCGACCCCCGGCAGGGAGTGGAAACCTGCGGTATGGTCGAGCAGATGGCGTCCAACGAATTATTGCTGCGTATTACAGGCGACCCGTTCTGGGCCGACCATTGTGAAGACGTCGCATTCAATACCTATCCGGCTGCAGTAATGCCTGATTTCAAATCCCTGCGTTATATCACTTCACCCAACATGGTGGTTAGCGACGGCAAGAACCACCATCCCGGGATCGATAACAGGGGCCCGTTCCTGATGATGAATCCTTTCAGCAGCCGTTGCTGCCAGCATAATCATACGCAAGGATGGCCGTATTATGCCGAGAACCTTTGGGTAGCTACCCCGGATAACGGCCTGGCAGCAGTTCTTTTTTCCGCTTCTTCGGTAAAAGCAAAAATAGCCGATGGTACTGAAGTAACGATTACCGAGGAAACCAATTATCCATTTGAAGAACAGGTGCGTATGCAGGTGAGTTTACCAAAGAATATACATTTCCCATTATATATAAGGATACCTTCGTGGTGTAGAGATGCACAGATCAGCGTTAATGGAACGAAACTGGGAAAAGACCTGAAGCCCGCAACCTATGCACGTATTCTTCGTGAGTGGAAGGATGGGGATAAGATCACTATTGATTTTCCTATGACAGTAACTGCCCGTCGATGGAAAGTAAACCAGAACAGTGTAAGCGTCAATCATGGACCACTCACTTATTCATTAAAAATCGATGAAAAATACATCCAGCATGACAGTAAAGCCTCAGCCATATGGGATTCTAAATGGCAGGAAGGAGCAGATCCGTCCAAATGGCCTTCATGGGAAATACAACCCGGCAGTGCATGGAATTATGCCCTGTATTTTGATATAAAGCATCCGAAAAATACGTTTTCTGTAACAAGGAAACCATGGCCTGCTGATAATTTTCCCTTTACATTAGAAAGTGTACCGATCGAGATCAAAGCAAAAGGACGAAAAATCCCTTCATGGGGGATCGATCAGTATGGCCTGTGCGCCGTATTGCCGGCTTATCCTGCGCATACATCCGGAGAAATGGAAGAGATTACCTTAGTCCCTATGGGAGCGGCCAGACTGAGGATTTCATCATTTCCATCGGTACAATAATGTTTAAATTTAAAAGATAATGAATCTATCCGGTAAGTACTACACAAGTATATTTCTGCTTTGCTTTTTTATGGTTTTTGTCGCTTGCAGTAAGCGTTCACAAGGAGATTATCCGTACAAGGATGTTAAGTTTACTCAGGTACATCTTCATGATCATTTCTGGGCGCCAAGGATAGAAACGTCCAGAATGGTAACGGTACCTTATGCATTCAGGAAATGTGAAGAAACCGGTCGGATCGATAATTTCGCTGTTGCGGGCGGACTGAAAGAAGGCCGGTTTCGTGGGGCATATCCTTTTGATGATTCCGATGTCTTTAAGATCATGGAAGGCGCTTCCTTTCTGTTGGCCGTACAAAAGGACGAAAAACTGGATGCCTATCTGGATAGTCTGATATTCCTGATTGGAAAAGCTCAGGAACCTGACGGTTATCTCTATACGAACAGGACCATCAATGATCCGCCCCACAGGTGGATTGGAAAAAACCGTTGGGAAAACGAGTGGGACAACAGTCATGAAACTTATAATGCCGGACATATGTATGAAGCAGCAGTCGCGCATTATTTAGCAACAGGAAAAAGAAATTTTCTGGATATTGCCATTAAGAATGCCGATCTGATGTGTGCCACCTTTAATCCGGACGGTCTGTGCATTGCTCCCGGCCATCAGGTCATTGAAATGGGGTTGGTAAAATTATACCGGGTGACCGGGGAACGGAAATACCTGGATTTATCACATTATTTCCTCGAATCCCGGGGGAAGAATACCCGGTTTGACAAAAACTCATCCGATATGTTCCGTAACGGGCAATACTGGCAGGATCATCTGCCGGTAACACAACAAACCGAAGCAGTGGGGCATGCCGTCAGGGGAACTTACCTGTATTCGGCCATGGCTGATATTGCCGCGTTGATGAATGATCAGGCATACCTGGATGCGGCGGATTCGGTATGGACAAATATTGTCGGGAAAAAGATGTATATCACGGGAGGTATCGGGTCTACATCGCATGGAGAAGCATTCGGGAAAAATTACGAATTGCCCAATGCCAGCGCTTATTGTGAGACCTGTGCCGCTATCGGGAATTGCATGTTCAACCACCGTATGTTTATGTTGCATGGTGATGCAAAGTACATGGATGTACTGGAACGTTCCCTGTACAATGGTGTTCTTTCCGGGATCAGCCTTTCAGGTAACCGGTTCTTCTATCCCAATCCGCTGGAAGTCCACCAGGGAGGACAGGAACGCAGTGAATGGTTCGATTGTTCCTGCTGTCCGTCCAATCTGGCCCGTTTCATACCATCCGTTCCCGGTTACATGTACGCCACGGATAATCATTCGGTCTATGTGAACCTGTTTGCTGAAAGTACGGCTGATATACCCTATCAGGGTAAAAGTATACATGTGGAACAAAAGACCGCCTATCCCTGGAAAGGAGGGGTTTCGTTGGTTATTGATCCGCAAAAAGCAAATTTTGATCTGAAAATACGTATTCCGGGATGGTCTGCTAATGAGGTTGCTCCATCTGATTTATATGTTTTTGCCAATCATTCGGATAAAGACATGCAGGTAAAACTCAATGGGAAGGATTATCAATATCAAGTTGAAAAAGGATATGCGATCATTAAAAATAAATGGAAAAAAGGCGATCAGGTGGAGATTTCTATTCCGATGGAAGCAAGGATGGTTAAGGCACATCCCCTTGTGGAAGCGGATAAGGGAAGGTTATCTGTTGAATACGGTCCTATAGTATACTGTGCAGAGTTTGCCGATAACAACAGGGCGGTCAGTGATTATTCCATTACAGCGGGTACCGGATTTATTCCTGTTTTCGAACCGGAACTGATGGGTGGAACGAATGTTTTAAAAGGAAAATCAACGGTTTATTCGGTTGACGATAGAACAAAAGAATTTCTTAGTGTCGAAGAAGACCTGGTACTCGTCCCTTACCATTTGCGTTCCCATCGCGGAACAGGCGAGATGCTTGTCTGGATGCCGGAAGATCCGGAAATTTTGAAGAAAAAATCTCTTGCTGCATATAGAACTGTGGATATGGTAACGGTCGGCAGCGAACAATCGGAAAAAGCGCATAATATGCAGGGGTTCAAAACCAATACAGGAGGGTCTGCGGCTGGTTGGCGGGATGCATCTGATGGCGGCTGGTTTTCCTATGACCTGAAAGTTGTTCAGGGAGAGCCGTTGGAACTGGTGCTGACCTATCTCAGCAGGGATGGAGGAAACCGGTATTTCGAGATCTTTGCCAATGACAGAAAAATAGGTGAACAAAAACTACGTGCCGAAACATTCACTGAGATGATCGAACGTAATTATCCTATTCCGGCTGACGTAATTAAGGGTAAAGAAAAAGTAACCATTAAGCTGAAATCCGTTCCGGGCAATATTGCTGGTGGCATATTCGGATGTAAGATACAGCGTGTAAATATATAAGTAAGGTCCGGCGGTTTGGGCTTTTGAACATTTATCACTTTTTATTGTTGATACGGCATTGGGGGTTAAGTTTAAAGAGATATATTTGTATGGATAAACTTTTTCCGATATCCACACTTAGGTATCATGCAAGGGAGAGTGCCGGTATTCCTGTTTACAAAAGAGAGCATGTTGTATATAAATTATTGAATAGTGAGTGCCTGTTGATCTGATAGTATTTGCTTTTTTAAATCCGGTTTATTGTTGGCCGTATTTTGCTGATGATCAGTGTTCGTTTTTCGTACTTCTTACCGATGAAAATATATGAAAATGAAAAGAATATTTTTGGTGCTATTGGTAACATGCTTATTAGTTGGTTGCAGTGATGATGACAAGAAAGATATTATTGTACAGGATGAGCGCCAACTAACGCAGAAAGCCTATGCAGACCAAACTTCAGGAAGTAGTGATGTAACCTTTACAACTACAGGTGCATGGGGTTGGTTTGTTACACAAGCCAATGTAGAAGACCCGAACTGGGTATCTATCACACCTGACCGGGGTTGGGCTGATGCCGGTACACATACCATCAGTATTGTTCTTGATAAAAACTATACCGGGGTAAAGCGGACGGCATTACTCACTATTACCTGCAATGATCACTCGATTATAATCACGATCGACCAGGATGCTGTGACACAAACGGGTGAAATTCCCAAGCCGATAACGGATTTAACATTGGATAAAAAGGCTTTGGTACTCACCGTAGGCGAGAGTGAAACGCTTACGGCAATAATTGATGGCACTGATAAAAGCGTTTTATGGCTCAGCAATAATCCGGATGTTGCCACTGTCGACGCAAATGGTAAAGTAACAGCTATAGCGAAAGGAACAGCACAAATTAAAGCAACGTCTAACGAAGACTATTCTAAAACGGATATTTGCAGTGTAATCGTTAATGGTCCTATACAAGGGACATTGACATTTGACGGATTTACCTATAACTATGAATCGATGCAGGTTAAATGTGGCAAGGCCACATTAGGACCGGGTTATTATATTCAATATACAGCTTTTACAACAAGTTCAAAATATTTCACCTTCTCAGTATACTATGATAACAAGAAGACTTTTCCTGAATCGGGAGTATATACAGTGTCCTTTGGTCAGATGACAAATAACATAGTTTATGACACCGGAATTGCAGCGCCGGGGTTATACGTCTCATTACTTAGTGAGACACAAATATCTGTGGAATCGAGTGCTGGTACAATACGTATTTCATGTAACGGAAGAACTGGATTTGACAATCTTATTAATTTTAGCTATGCCGGAACATATGATCTTGTTATTGAACCGGGGATGAAGTGAAAAATAGTTATTTTTAATGATTTTTACGGAAATGTGAAAAATCAAGAGATAATGAAATGTTGCACGTGCCCTTGTCGGGTTTTATTATTCCATATATTAAAATGAAAAATATAAAATTTATTTATTATTTATTGTTTCTTCTTTTACTGGCTGCTTGTCAAAATAAAAAAATGGAAATAGCTTACGATATCCCGGTTGAAGATTTCCGGGGGCGTGATCCCTTTGTTTTTCCTGATAAAGAGAGTGGGCTGTATTATATACATTTGAATACCCATCCGACCATTACGGTATATGAAAGTAAGGACCTGAAATATTGGCGTAAGGCCGGAGTATCGTTTTCTCCATCCGAAGACTTCTGGGGTAAGAAAGATTTCTGGGCGCCTGATCTTTGTTATTACAATGGCCGTTATTACCTGCTGGTAACTTTCAGTGACGAACAATCAAGGCGCGGAACAGCCATATTGGTATCCGATCATCCGCAAGGACCATTTGAACCGTTGATCAATGAACCCATTACACCCAAAGAGCACACCTGTCTGGATGCTACTTTGTACATAGATGAGCAGCAGGATCCATGGTTGTTGTATTGTCGTGAGTGGATAGAGGTAACAGACGGGCAAGTAGTGGCGCAGAAATTATCGGCAGATTTGAAAACAAGGATCGGGGAACCGGTCATTCTTTTTACAGCATCACAGGCTGCATGGACGGGCACGGTTTCCGGATTCGGGATCGAAGCCGGTTATGTGACTGATGGCGCTTTTGCTTTTAAAACAAAAGAAGGAAAACTGTGGATGTTATGGTCCAGTTTTACCAAGGACGGGGCTTATGCTGTTGCCCTGGCCCGTTCTGAAACAGGTCGGATCACCGGTCCATGGACATTGGATGAATCCTCGTTGAATAAAGATGACGGCGGACATGCCATGATCTTCACGGATTTTGAGGGAAAACAGAAAATATCCTATCATTCGCCCAATAGTGGGGCTACCACGGTAACCATCCGTGATTTTAGACTGACGGATAAGGGAATATCACTTCGTTTCAGGGTAGAAGCAAGGGAAAAAATACCTTTCGGCGACCCATTCATCCTGTTACATGAAGGGACATACTATGCTTATGGAACGCTGGCTGCTGACGGTATTGCAGTGTATACATCGAATGATCTGATGGAATGGGAACCCGTTGAAAAACTGGCACTGCATAAGGATGATGTCTGGGGAGGAAAGTGGTTCTGGGCGCCTGAAGTATACGATGTGAACGGGAAATTTTATATGTATTTTTCGGCAAACGAACATATTTGCGCGGCTACTGCCGATCATCCGCTCGGACCTTTTACACAGGCAGTTAAAAGACCAATGATCGAAAATGAAAAATGTATCGACAATTCTCTTTTCATCGATGACGATGGTAAGCCTTACCTGTTTTTCGATCGTTTCAATGATGGATTGAACATCTGGGTGGCGGAGCTGACGGATGATCTCCTGGAGATCAAACCGGAAACCATGCATCCATGTATCCACGTTTCACAGGAATGGGAAACAGTCTGGCCGCGTGTGAATGAAGGCTGTTTTGTGTTGAAACACAAAGGGAAATATTATATGACTTATTCTGCTAATAGTTATGAAAGCCAGTATTATGGAATCGGTTATGCCGTAGCTGACAAAGTAACCGGCCCGTGGGAAAAATATGAGGGTAATCCTATTCTGCAAAAGGCAAACGGGTTATTTGGGATCGGCCATAGCGCCATGTTCACAGATAAAGATGGAGATCTGCGGATCACTTTCCATGCACATAACAACGATACCCAGATACATCCGCGGAAAATGTATATTGCGGACGTGAAATTCGGGAATGAACCTATTCCTGTAATGAGGATCGAAAACATCATTACACCTGTAAAACAGATAACAGAATAATCAGATAGATAATATCAATAAGTTAATATCATATTTAATAAATCTAATCAATTCGATCAATGCAACTTAAGAAAATAATGAATAACAATAAATACTTAATTGTCCGGTTTATGAGATGTCTGAGGTCTATTTTTCTTTTGGTTTTCCTTTTTCTACCTGTGCTCTGTATCTCGGCAAATGATCTATCGAATTATCAGAATAACCGTTATCCTTTGGTAAGGAAACCATACATGGAGTTGCCGTTAGGGAGTATCAAGGCAAAAGGCTGGTTACTGGAAATGCTGGAACGGCAGAAAAATGGAGCTACAGGGCAGATGGATAAGTTGTATCCGGAAGTGATGGGATCACGGAATGGATGGCTGGGCGGTGACGGCGACCAATGGGAAAGGGGACCTTACTGGATCGATGGATTGTTGCCTCTGGCCTATATCCTGGATGATAAGAACCTGAAAGAAAAAGTACAGCCATGGATAGAATGGGCATTGAAAAGCCAGCGTGAAGACGGGTTTTTCGGTCCGGCTAAAAATTATAGTTATGAACCCGGCCTGCAGCGCGATAATGCTGAAGACTGGTGGCCGAGAATGGTCGTACTCAAAATATTGCAGCAGTATTATTCCGCAACGGGCGATCAGCGCATTATATCATTTATGACCGGATATTTCAGGTACCAATTAAATACATTACCTGAAAAACCATTGGGTAACTGGACATTCTGGGCCAGATACAGGGTATGCGACAATTTGCAGGTGGTATACTGGTTATACAACATCACCGGAGATGATTTTTTACTCGATCTGGGTAGCCTGTTACATCAGCAGGGTCATGATTTTGTCCATATGTTCCTTCATAGTCAGGATCTTTGCCGCCAGAATTCCATTCATTGTGTCAATCTGGCGCAGGGAATCAAAGAGCCGGTAATATTTTACCAGCAAAGCGGGGATAAAACACATCTGGAAGCTGTAAAAAAAGGATTTGCCGATCTCAAAAGATTCAATGGTCAACCACAGGGAATGTATGGAGGTGATGAAGGATTACATGGCCGTAATCCGACACAGGGTTCCGAACTGTGCTCGGCTGTAGAATTAATGTATTCACTGGAAAAGATCACGGAAATTACCGGAGATATAGCTTATGCCGATCATCTGGAAAAGATCGCATTTAATGCCTTACCTACCCAGGTGTCCGACGATTACATGGCCAAACAGTATTTCCAGCAGGCCAACCAGGTAATGATCACAAGGCATCCTCGTAATTTTTATGAAGACGCCAACCATAAAGGAACAGATGTGCTTTTCGGGACATTGTCCGGTTATCCGTGTTGCTTTTCCAACATGCATCAGGGATGGCCCAAGTTTACCCAGCACCTATGGTATGCAACCCCCGATAATGGTATTGCTGCTATGGTTTATTCCCCTTCCGAAGTGTCTGCTTTAGTCGGTAAAGGCTGTAAGGTGAAGATCTCCGAAGATACCTATTATCCTATGGATGATAAGATCAGGTTTACGATCAGAATTGACGACAAGCGTATTTCTACCGTTGACTTTCCTTTCCATCTGCGTATTCCCGGGTGGTGCAGACAGGCAACGGTGTCAGTGAACGGAAAAGAGGAGCAAAAGGTTGAAGGAGGTAAAACGGCCGTTATCAAACGTAACTGGAAGAGTGGGGATCAGGTCGAACTGTATCTGCCGATGGAAATACAGGTCAGCACCTGGCATGAAAATTCAATTGCATTGGAACGTGGGCCCTTGGTGTATGCACTGAAGATGGAAGAAACATGGAACAGGAAAGAGATGCCCGAAGCAGATGTAAAAGCCTATGGAAAACATTATCTAGAAGTGACTTCCCCTTCGAAATGGAATTATGGTATTGTCGGTTTCGACCAGAAAAAGGCTGATGAGCATTGTAAGGTAACCATTGATCCGGAGAAGCAACGTTCGGCATATCCGTGGAACCTTGAAAATGCTCCTGTAGAAATTAAATTAAAAGCACGACCTATTCCAAACTGGCAGTTATACAGTGAAATGGCAGGGCCGTTGCCGTTTTCCACAGGCCACTGGACCAGTAAAGAAGTGACTCCGGATGAGGAAATCACCCTGATACCTTACGGATGCACCACTCTACGTATCTCCGAATTTCCGGTAGTACGCCCATAAATTATGTAATGCCAATGAATGTCGAATTTATTGAATGTAATCTATTTAACCAATGTGTTTTAATAAAATAATAAAAAGCACAGGGTACTTGATTTATAAACACCAATATATAATTAAAATGAAATTTTTTATTCTTGTACTTTCCATGTTGTTTTTCCTGCATTATCCGGGACAAGCATCAGCTGAAGAATTGATCCCGAATGAACCGGGTATGATGATGTTCGGTGATACTTCCCGTGTAGGGAAACCTTTTTCAAAAGATCCGCATGTTGTGAAATTCAATGACAAGTACCTGATGTATTATTCTATTCCTCCTTATAAGGATCATCCGGAGTCGGGCTGGAATATCGGGATTGCAGAAAGTAAAGACCTGATCAACTGGACCAAGGTAGGTGAGATCACCCCTTTTCCCGGTGCGGAATACGAAAAACGGGGACTATGCGCTCCCGGGGCATTGGTCAGGGATAATAAGGTCCATTTGTTTTATCAGACCTATGGCAACGGCCGCAATGATGCGATCTGCCATGCATATTCGAATGACGGGATAAATTTTGTGCGGAATCCGACCAATCCGATTTTCAGCCCTACGGGGGACTGGAATTGTGGAAGGGCCATTGATGCAGAGGTCTGTAAGTATAAAGGAAAATATTACCTTTATTTTGCTACCCGTGATCCGGACTATAAAGTACAGATGCTGGGCGTTACAGTAGCCCCCGGGAATACGGATTTTAAAAGGGAAGACTGGGTACAGGCGGCAGATTATTCCATCCTTTATCCGGAACTGGACTGGGAAAAGAAATGTATCGAGGGTGCATCGATCGTACAGAAGGGGAAAAAACTATATATGTTTTATGCCGGTGCTTACAATAATGAGCCGCAACAGGTGGGAGTAGCGGTAAGTAAGGACGGAATTAAATGGGAACGTTTATTTAGTACACCATTTTTACCTAATGGTAAGCCGGGTGAATGGAATTCCAGCGAATCCGGTCATCCGCATATATTCGCCGATCCCGGAACAGGCAGGACATTTTTGTTTTACCAGGGAAACAACGACCGGGGAAAAACATGGCTTATTTCAAATGTGGAAGTTGTTTTTAAGAAAGGAATACCAGTGATAAAGAACGAATAATAGAATTTTGTTCGTTCTTTATTGCAAAGACATATATAGAAATAATTATTCGGAAAACATTGGCTTTAAGGCGTACTTTGAAATTCTTTGGTGTTTGGGTAATCCACGCATTAAAAAAGCCAGGTAATATTTAAAATGATTGTATGATTCGTCATTTCCAGAGGACGCCTGGGACTTTGACAGGGTATTGGACATTAATTCTATCAGGATGATAATTTCATCGATCTGTTCGAATAAAATCCTTGTTTGTAGTAAATTAAGCCGTTCTCTGGTTTTCAGGAACTCTTTAGTTACTTCTTCAAAATCAACAAAAAATTTGTTAAAAACTTCCAGGAAATCGGCGAGTATTTTTTCGAGGTTATTTTTTTGAGATACGGTCAGTAGACCTTCAATGCTTTTATATTCCTGTTTTACATAGGGGAATATTTCTTTTTGGGTGTATTTGTTTACCCTGAGAATATATTCCAGCGACTCGTCGAAAGGGAGGGATCCCGGATAATCGTTTGTCTTATACTCATCAAAAGAATACATATTGCAGATAAATAACAATAAATCAACACTGACATTGTGTTGGGCACATACTTCTTTTGCTTTGGCCCGGGGACAAAATCCTAATTTAATATCCAGTAAGACAAGTGTCATATTTAGTTGATAGTTCTGCTTCAGCATCTCAGATAGTAATGTATCGGGATGATAAAATTCTTGTTTGTACATTTTGGATTTTGGTAAGTCGTTAAAGCAAACTCTTATGTGTAAGAAAGGATAGGCTTAAGCGTATGTTTAGTTATGTTGGTGTGCTTTGGGAAATCCTTTTTCAGAAAGGTTAGATAATATTTCAGATGGTTATATTGTTCCACATCTTTAGAGGCTACTTTATGATTCGATATTGTTTCGATGATTATATCTATCAAAACAAGATTACGTTCCATTTGTTCAATTAATAGCTGCGACTCATCTTTTGTTAATATTTTTCCTGTATTTAAGTAATTATCTGCTGCTAATACAAAATTTGCATAATACTCTTCCATGTTTTCAAAAAAATCATCCAGCAATCCTTTTAATTTTTGTTTAAAAGAGAGGGGTAATAGATGTTCAATGCTTTTGTATTCGACATTTACATATGGGTATATTTCTTTTTTGGAGTATTCGTGGGACCTTAAAAGGTAGGTTAAAGCATCTTTAATAGGAATGGTGGATGGAAAATCTTCATGAGGATAATTATCAAACGAATATATGTTACAGATAAAAAGGAACAAATCCGTATTGACATTGTACCGGTCACAAACATCTTTTATGGTTGATTCCGGGTGATACCCCATTTTTATGTCAAATAATGTTTGCAGCATAATTAACCGGTAATTATACTTTAACACATCTGACATTGGCATTTCAGGATGAAAAAAAGTCTGCATCTCCACTTATGAGGATATATCAAATAAATACAAGACAAAAATAGTATAAAATTGGATAATAAAAAGGATATCTTACCAAGCTTTTCATGCTAACTGAGACTGTTATTATTTTCTAATGACAGTTTAACCTTGTCACATTAAAGTGTATAGCCTATAAAGATTTCTTTTTCACAAACTGAAAAAGGTCTTTTATAAAGTGCTTAAAAACTGTTAAATAAAGTTAAAAGCGACAAAAGGCCATGTTCTGGCGAAGCAAAATATCCAAAATGATGGCAATATGCAATTAAATATTTTACTTTTGCAAAAACAAAAAAATAAAACAATGTTGAATAGAGTATATATCATTTTAGTGTTATCAGCAGTGGTACTTGTGAATTCGTGTAAAACAGAAAAAAAAGCAGTGTTCACGGGAGCTGAAGGAGAAGTGCAGTTAATTACACTTGATCCCGGACATTTTCATGCAGCTTTGGTGCAGAAGAATATGTATAAACAGGTAAATCCTGCAGTGTATGTGTACGCCCCGGATGGCGATGACCTGAACGAACACCTGAAAAAGATAGACGCATATAACCAGCGGGCGGACCAACCTACTTCATGGAAAGAAGAAGTATATCGCGGGCCTGATTTCTTTGAGAAAATGATTGCACAGAAAAAAGGAAATGTAATGGTTACCGCAGGTAATAACCGCAAGAAAACCGAATACATAAAGAAAACCATAGATGCGGGTATCAATGTACTGGCAGATAAACCTATGGCTATTAATGTACAGAATTTTGAGTTGTTAAAACAGGCTTTTGCTTCTGCACAGCAAAATGGAGTGTTGTTATATGATATTATGACCGAACGTTTTGAGATAACTACCATGTTGCAGAAAGAGTTTTCCCTTTTACCTGAAGTATTCGGAACTTTGGAAAACGGATCGGTAGAGGATCCTTCAGTGACCAAGGAAAGTGTCCATCACTTTTTTAAGTATGTATCCGGTTCGGCCCTTAAGCGTCCCGCATGGTTTTTTGATGTGGAACAGCAGGGAGAAGGAATTGTGGATGTTACCACACACCTTGTCGATCTGGTACAATGGGAGTGTTTTCCGGATGTAGTCCTGGACTATACGAAAGATATTGAGATCGTTTCGGCAAAACGTTGGACGACCAATATGGGCAAAGACCAGTTCCAACAAGTGACAGGATTAGCCGATTATCCTGATTATCTTAAGAAAGATGTTCGCAATGATTCATTATTGGTATATGCCAATGGGGAAATTAATTACAAATTAAAAGGTAAACATGCCAAGGTGGTGGTTATATGGAATTATATGCCTCCTGAAGGTACCGGAGATACTCATTATTCTACCATGAGGGGCACCAATGCAAACCTGATTATCCGTCAGGGTGCTGAACAAGCTTATAGGCCAACCTTGTATATAGAGCCGGTTGTGAAAGACATCGCTGCTTTTGAAACCGCATTGAATAGTAATTTGAAGAAAATCCAAACAAAATATCCCGGTATTGAAGTGAAAAAACTGGATGCCGGTTGGGAAGTCCTGGTACCTGAGAAATATCATAATGGTCATGAAGCCCATTTCGGACAGGTGACTGAACGTTACCTGCAATACCTGGTGGATGGGAAACTGCCGGAATGGGAAGTACCCAATATGATCGCCAAATATTACACCACCACAAAGGCGTTGGAAATGGCAAAGGGTAAATGACCCGTCTGTCATTAACATAAAAAAGACGGAACAATAAAATTCCGTCTTTTTTATTGTCAGCTGAAAGAAGATGATTATTCCATAATAATAAAATTATAAAAATGCCGGAAAGGATAGTTATTCAGAATTTTGAAGAATTTGAAAAGTATGTCGGAAAGGTTTTAGGCGTTTCTGCTTACCACACTGTTACACAAGAACAGATTGATCTGTTCGCAGATGCAACGTTGGATCATCAGTGGATACATGTAGATGTGGAGAAAGCTAAAAAAGAAAGCCCATATGGGACAACTATTGCGCATGGTTATCTGAACTTATCCATCATTCCTTATTTATGGGGGCAAATCATTGAGGTGAGGAATATCAAATTATTGGTAAATTACGGAATTGATAAGCTTAAATTTAAACAGCCGGTTTTGGTAAACGATGGGGTACGGCTTAAAGCATCTTTACGATCATTGACTAATCTGAGAGGAGTATCAAAAGCGGAAGTCAATGTTACCCTGGAGATCAAAGACAATGATAAACCTGCGTTGGATGCGACACTGGTCTTCTTGTACCATTTCGAATAAATAAGCCTATTTTTACCGGGGACGGATTTTGCCGGGGACTATGTGCTGATCGTTTGTTATCCTATTTTTTCTCCGGTAAATCGTTCCAGATCCGACCAAAAGTGTTCCAATATCTCTTTTGCGTGTTTTTCTGATACACTTCCCCACGCATTCCAATCCCTGTCATACCGGTATTTTCTGTCCCAGGTAACGAATTTTCCTGTCAGGTGAAGCGTTTCACATGCAATGTTTTGGGTAAATCTTTTCAGATCTGTATCAAATTGATCCCAGGAAAGGAGATAATCATCCTTGCATAAAAAATAACCGTCAAGAAAGGCGCGCAGTTCAGATAGATCATAGTTTCCAAAATACATGGAATACCTTCTGCGCATTCCACCCATCAACTCTTTAACACTGAACTTAGGCGTTTTTCTGGGGATATACAGAATCGGATGGTCTAAAGGAAATTTATCTTCGTATTCTTTTAGAAAATCAAGATAGTTCCGGAAAAAATCCCGTTCATCTTCACAGGAGAATGAGATCACACTTTCGAAATTCCTTGTTCCGATTTTTTCTGCATGGTATTTCTTTCGGGCATATTCGTCGATAGAGGGCATGTCTTTGTACTTTTCACCTAAATGTTCTTCGTTTTCAGGCCTTAAGAAGATGTTTTCATAGCCGAACAAAAAAGAATTCATTAGTGATACTTTCCGTTGTATAATAAATTTTTCCGGCGAATCTTCTATGCGTTGTATGATCGCCCAATTAATAAAATTTCTCATTCTTTATATTTTGCATGTTTTTTCTTCAATAGACTATAAAATGAATACTACAATTCTGATGTAAAATTATATTTTCCGGATCCCGATTCAAATACGGCATATCCCTGTTCATTACGAAGGAACTCTAATCCCTGTGCTTCTTTGGCAGGTTTATCGCCTTCCATAACGCCCGATACGTTGCGTGTCGGTACCCAGATTTCAGCAGTAGTATTTGCCGGAATGGTCACATCGAACATGAATTTGCTGTTTTCTATTTTCCATGATGAGGAGATGGTACCCTGTATGGACTCAAAGCTTCCTTTTGCCCATGTAAGGTCTCCGGCAGGTTGCGGCTTGACAATGATATGTTTGAACCCTGGTAGGGCAGGATTGATCCCCAGCAACGACTGGTAGAACCATTCACCTACGCTTCCGAACATCGGATGATTCTGAGAATAAATGTTGTCCGAATATTTCCATGTTTCCCAGATGGTCGTGGCACCCGATTGCAACATGTGTCCCCATCCCGGGAAATCTTTTTTATCCACCATCTGGTAAGCAATGTCATTACGTTGGTATTTTGTCAGTGCATCCAATATCAGGGGGACACCGAAAATACCTGCAGCTATATGCCCGTTACGGTGTTCGATTTCCTGTAACAATACATCGAAGGCCTTATCTTTACTGCCACCGGGTAACAGTTCATAATATAATGCAAAAGCCTGTGCCGCCTGCGTATGGTTACCGGCCTTACCAGTGTTCGGATCCATAAATTTTGTAATAAATGCTGCTTTAATATCTGCAGCTAACTGGGTATACGTTTTTGCATCAGCAATATGGTTGGTCAATGTCGCAAATTCGGACAGGAGTATCACATGGTGGTAATAGTGTGCAGTAGCGAATAATTCGGGGATGCGTTCTTCAAGGCTTTCATGATCATTGATGCACCGGTCTATGATATGGTCTTTGGCATTGGAGCGCAGAAATTCCACCTGTTTGCGTAAAGCCGGATAGTAGGTCTCAATGGTACGTATATCCCCATAATATTCATACAACTGCTTTTGCAGGAAAGCAAAAGCCAATTGCCATCCGATGGGGCCGGATCCGTCACCTAGACCGCGGTCGGCAATACCATTATAAGGAGCGGTTTCGGTCATTCCGCCAAGAGGGCGCTGGTCATTGGCAAAATCCCGGATCACTTTGCGGTAAAAGTTCTCCATGTCATAGTACCAGCTAAAGGTACGTGCTACTCCCACAATATCCCCGCCATATCCGAATTTTTCACGCGCAGGACAATCGGATTGTACACTGAACACATTGCTCAAAAATGTGTGATCGATAGCAGTATTCAGTTGGTTGAACATAGGATTGGAACACTCGAAGCTTCCAGTACGTGGCAGGTCGGCATTCATGCGAAGGCCTTCTATATTATCAAGAGTAGGGCGGCCGGGCCATCCGGTGATTTCCACATACCGGAAGCCATGAAAAGTAAAAGAAGGGGCCCATATCTCCTCTCCACTTCCCTTTAGGATATAACTATCTTCTTGCCAGGCTGTCTGAGGTTGTCCGGGAGCCTCCCGGTCTGCATCCCATATTCTTTTTTGTTGTCCGGCTACGGAGGTCATTACGTTGAGACTGCCATCCGAATATACATCTTCGCCGTAACGAATGGAGATTTTCGTTCCACGGGGACCGTTTACTTTGATACGAGCTACACCAGCAAAGTTTTGTCCCATATCGAAAACAAAGACGCCGGGTCGGCTTTCGGTCATTCTCACAGGCCGGAAGATCCTGGTGATACGGATTGGAGGTTGCAACTGAACGGTTAATTCTCCGGAAGGAGCATCAATGTCTGAAGCCTGTTTCCAATGATTGTCGTCGAATGCCGGAGTATCCCAATCCGGTGTTTCCAGCCGGGCGTCGTAATGTTCTCCCAGGTAAACATTATTACGCATGATGGCGCTGGGAGCAGTTTTCCAGCTTTGATCGGTAATGATCGTTTCTACGGAACCGTCGGTATAATGTATCCTCACCTGTGCTTTCACGCAGGGACGACCGATATAAAGATATTCCCGCAAAGGCCGGAATATTCTCATCGGCAATGGATTGTAAAACCCGTTGCCGAGGATGATGCTTATGGCATTGTTGCCTGGATGTACCTGGTTCGTGATATCGTAGACACTATAAAGGATCTGTTTTCCGAAATTGGTCCAGCCCGGATCAAGTACCTGGTCACCAACGCGTGCGCTGTTCATTCTGGCTTCATAATAGCCGATGCCTGCGATATAAAGGCGTGCTGAAGCTACCTGTTTTTTTACATGGAATGTTTTTCGAAACATAGGAGCCGGATCGTCTTTATAGAAATCTATCTCATTGGCAGGTGGTTTACTACCGTCGCTGATCCATTGAGCCTTCCAATCATCCTTTTGCAGCATGGCTGTTTCCCACCAGGCTGTAGTACTCCATTCGGAAGGTCTGCCTTCGCGGTCATATATACGTACTTTCCAGTAATAACGGGTAAACGGTTGTAGTTTTCTGCCGGTATAAACGATGTTGTTATTTTGTCCTGATATCTTTTTTCCGCTTTTCCATGTCAACTTTTTCCCTTGTTCCAGATCGGATTCGGATGTAGCAACCATTATTTCATAGGCGGTTTGTATCTGTGACCGTTCATCAAACTGTATTTTCCATGCTAATACGGGATCAGTAATGTCAATCCCAAGCGGGTTCTCAATGTATTCACAACTAAGACCCGTTGGCTGAATACCGGAAAACACCGGTAAACAAAGTCCGGATAAAAGGAGGAAAAAGAAATAATGAAGATGTTTTAACATGGTAGGTTTGATATATAATTACCTGATTTTTTCTCTGTCTGTCCTGATCTGATGAATAAAATAGACCCTGTTGTATGAAATTCATACTTTATTTGCGTACAAAGTTACAAAAACCGTTAAGAATGTAATAAACTTAAAGTAATATGAATTTAATTGATTGATTAATAGTGTGTTGTTGCTTTTTAAAATGTTGTTTTTCTGTAATGAAATATTTGATTATGAAAAATCATATATTTGTAACATTGGTATGAACAGGGTAATTCCCATATCAAGTAAATAATAGTTGCACTATAATTTGTAACAATATGAAACCCTTATGAGCGGAACTCGCAATGAAAAAGAACCGAAGCTCAATGACCGTAAGGGAGTTAATATGAAAAATGAGGGTTTAACTTCGTTGAACCTTTGGGTTCGTATGATCTTAAAATAAATGATATACATATGAAAAAACTTTTGCTTATTTCCGTATTATTCATGCCGTTGGTTTCTTCGGCACAAACGCCCGAACAGAATAAGGTGGTTGAGGAGTTTGTTCAAAGATATAACAGGGGAAATGATGATATTGCCAGGCTTTACTATAATGTTGATATGGAGGATTATAACAGCTTCAATAAAAAGGCTGGCGAGGAAATCAGAGAACTCAGAAGTAGGCTGGGGAAAATCAGTGATCACAGGCTGATAAAGAAAAAAGGGAGCACCTTTTTTTATGATGTAACACTGGGAAACGCAGGAACATCGGAAATGAAGATTGCTTTCAAGAAAAACCTGATTGAAAATTTTTCATTCAAAACATCGGAGGAATTCCAAATCCGTTCTCAAACGGACGATTTAATTAAAAAATCGTTTGATGAGCTTCGTCGAGCTTATATGGCGCTCGATCCGGATAGAGCATTTGAAGAAATACAAAAAATCGAAGAGCTTTATAACTCAGGCAAATCATCAAAAAATGATGATTTTAAATACCGGATTAAATTTATCCGGGCCGAACTATATGCAATTGATAATAATGAAGAAGAGTCCCTTCGATTGCTCAGCGAATTGAACAAAGAAAAGCCGGAATATGTCCGGGAATCTGTCTACAACTGCTCTTTTGCGTCACTGCATCAAAATCCGGAATACGTGAAACTTACTTATGATCCGCTGATGATATATTTCGCCCTGATAAAACCAGTAGAAGATACATTGAAGAGATTAATCAGTAATAAAAAACCAGATGGAATGCTGAGGTGTCTTGATATTAAAGATTCATTATATGCCACGCTTGTTCCTGACCTTCAAAACAAAGCGCTTTATAAGCGGGTTGATGATCTGTTGTTTAGGGCTGCTGCATACTCGATGAAAGGAAATTTTGAAGAAGCAATACAAATCCTGAAAGAAATAAAGGAACAAGGCTGGGCTTATGCTGTCAATTATACCGTAACCAACGATCTTTTTAAGGATTTGAAGCAACATAAAGGATATGAAGAACTCGTGGGTGAATCAAATTGCAATTGCAGGGAAATCTTTGACTGGGCAGTGACTGAGTTCGAAAAATCAGATGCCGGATTCGATTATGCTGTGGAATTGAAAGGTAAAGAAGCTTATGAAAAACATACAACCGGAAAATGGGCTGAGAGTAATTCGATCACATCATCGCATGATTGTGTCCGATTGGTAACAGATTGGTTAGGTTTTTTCCGTAAAACGCATGTTGGTTTTTTTATGAATATACCGGCATTTGCTGACACTGTTGATGTATATGATAAGTTTTCTGTCCGGAGACTGTCATCTAAAACCATGTATATCAAACTTAAATCATTCAATGGACATAAAGCCCATCAGGTCATTGCCCGTATGATCGATGCCAACGATTATCTGATCAGTAATACCCCTAACCTGATCATTGACCTGCGCGGTAATGGAGGTGGTAGCGATAATGCTTGGAATCCATTATGTAAATACATTGAATCCAAACCAGTATATTATACGGGTGGAAATATGTTCAGAATCAGTGAGGAAAATGCAAAACTGATGGAGCGTTACGGAGAAAAAGAAAGAGCTGATTTTATCAGGAGCAATTCCGGGAAAAGATTTGCGGGTAACAGCCATTTAATCGTTAACAAGCCAAATAAAACTCAAAAATATCCTGAAAATATCCTGATACTTACCAACAGCGGAACCGCAAGCGCTGCTGAAAGTTTTCTATTATACGCCAAGCAAAGTAATAAAGTTAAAGTTATGGGACAAATAAGTCATGGAGCCGAAGAAGTGGGAAACTGTGCACTGATAGAGTCGCCAGACAAGCAATTTTTACTATTCTACGGCACTACAATAAGGCATTCGGCAAAACTTACCCAATATCTAGATTATGGAATACAACCTGATATATTCCTGACTTCAGATATTGATTGGATCAATGCAGCAAAGGAGTATTTGGAATATCGATAGATCCGGTTGAGTTTTATATCTTTTAAGATGTATTTTTCGGGTTGTATATAGAACTTACCCTGTCGCGGATGAAGATAGTTATTCCGTAATGCCTCCACCCAATGCTTTATAAAGCGATACCGTAGCCAACAGCTTATCCAGGATGGCATCGTTGAGTGCTATTTCGGCATCGAACAACTGGCGTTGTGCATCCAAAACATCGATATAACTGATCACGCCATTCACATACTGTAATCGTGCCAGTGCATGGTACAACTGAGCCGACTGGTACAGTGCCTCAGTTGATTCGTACATCTCTTTTGTTTTGTTAAAAAATTCAAGTGCATTATTTACTTCCCTGAAAACGTCAAGGATCTTTTTTTCATAAGCATAGGTCTCCTGTTCATAAATAGCGAGAGCAGCTTTATGGGCAGCCTTATTCTTTCCCATACTAAACAGGGGACTTGTGAGTGAGCCGGCAATATACCATGCCGGGCTTTTTAGGAAATCTTTGATCTCCGAGTTCTCAAAGCCCAGGTTCCCAGTAAGTTTTATCCTGGGGAACATATTGGTATAGGCAACTCCTGCATTAGCATGCGCCTCCTTCAGTTTTTGTTCGGCCTGGCGCACATCGGGCCTTTGTTGCAATAGCTCCGACGGAAGGTCTATCGGGAGATCGGGAGTATCGGCATACAGGCTGATATCTTCCCCCCTGTGAATATGTGTAGGGAATTCACCCAAAAGCATGGAAAGATCGTTTTCTTTCTGCCGGATCTCATACTGAAGTTTAGGAACAAGCGTTTCGGTACGTGCATGTTCCACCAGACTCTGCCGGTAAGGTATTTCCGAAGTCATTCCTCCTTCATACCTTAATTTGGCAAATGTAACAGCTTCATGACGCGAATCGAGTGTTTGCTGTACGATCCTCAACTCACGGTCAAGGGCTTTCAGCTCGAAATACATCTGTGCTACCTGCGAAACAACGGTTAGCTGCAAAGCCTTCTGTGATTCTACCGACTGCAGGTAAGCCGCAATACCCGCATCATTCTGGTAACGTAGATTACCCCATATATCGAGCTCCCACCCGAAGGTAAGATAAGCATTGATCTCCGGACTGTATGTCTTATTGTCTCCACCATAATTCAGGTATTCCTTATCGGCAATCGCCTGTACACCTATCTGGGGAAACAGTTCCGAAAATTTGATCCTCCGGCTGGCAATCATCTCCCTGATACGTGCATAAGCCGAGAGCATATCCTTGTTATTTTCCAGGGCTTTCGATATAAGCCCCTGTAAAATAGTATCGGGATATAAAGTGCTCCACCCGATATCATTTATATTACCCTGCTCCATACCCTGGCTGTCGAATTTCCCGGGTATGTTCATCTCCGGTGTTTTGTAAATACGACCGGCTTTACAGGAAAAAAGCAACAGTGCCAAGACCGGGACAAGTATCATATAAAATAGGTTTTTCATACTGTTACTTCGGTTTGCGTTTCAATATTTTTTTATACTTGTCGGGTATCCTGAATTTGAAATCGGGTATCTTAAACCTTTCCTTGAAGTTATATACCAGTACAAAGAAAAAAGGTACCAGGATAATACCTATGGTTATAGCCAGAATCATACCGAAAAACACACCGCTACCAATGGAATGGCGACTTGCCGATCCCGGCCCTGAAGCAATAACCATCGGTAACATACCTAATACGAACGCCAAAGAAGTCATCAGGATCGGCCTGAATCGCAATTTTGCAGCCTGAAGAGCTGCCTGCATGGGGGTATCGCCATTTTCGACCTGCATCTTGGCAAATTCTATGATCAGGATGGCATTTTTGGTAGCAAGGCCGATAAGGGTAACCAACCCTATCTGGAAATAAATATCGTTATTAAGTCCCAGAACCCAAATCCCGAGATATGCACCTAAAGCCGACACAGGAATAGAAAGCAGGGCCGATATGGGTACTACCCAGCTTTCGTACAGTGCTGCAAGGAACAGGAATACAAAAATAAATACAAGGGTCATTACCTTCCCTGTTTGTCCCGATGCTTTTTGTTCCTGGAAGGAAAGCCCGCTCCATGAGAATCCTATATTTTTTGGAAGATGTTTCTTTGAAATCCGTTCAATAGCCTTCATCGCTTGCCCCGAGCTATACCCTGCTGCAGGGGTTACCTGTATAGGGGCCGATGTAAACATATTGAACCGGGTAATGCTTCCGGGACCTGTGGTATATTCTGTTTTCCCCAGTACAGTAAGCGGTACCATGGTGCCATTGGAAGTCTTTACAAAAAAGAGGCTGATATCATCCTGAGTCGAACGAAAAGATTGGTCGGCCTGGATATAGACCTTATATATACGGTTGAACATGTTGAAATCATTCACATATACCGAACCCAGATAAGCTTTCATGGTTGAGAAGATATCCGATATAGGTACTCCCAGTAACTTAGCGAGGTCTTTGTCCACATCAAAATATATCAACGGTATCTCGGGTTGCAGCGCACTTGACACATTGGCAACTTCTTTAGCCCTTGATGCATAGTAGATAAAAGAATCCACACCCGTTGCTAAGTCGTCCCATTGAGCATCCGATTTTGCCTGCAGTTTCAATTCTACGCCGCCTGCACCTCCAAGCCCCGGAACTACTGGAGGACGGCTGGTATACGCCTTTATTTCGGGATAGTTATATAACTCATCTAATATTATATGCATCACTTCTTCCACATCCTGGCCTCTTTTCTTCCATGGTTTCAGTATCACAGTGAGGGTAGACCGTCCCTGGTTTGAGCCTACCCTTGGACTGGAGCCGGTTACATTCTGCACATACTCCACAGCATCCAATTGGTTGATAAAAGTAACTGCCCTGTCGGTTACCGTCCGCATACGTTCGAGTGTGGTTCCCTCAGGCATTTCGAGTTCCACGGTAAAGAATCCCTGGTCTTCCTGTGGTATAAATCCTGTGGGTATATATTTGTTCAGAACGAATATCAATACCAATACCATTCCGAAACCCGCCAGGATTCTTTTCGGGTATCCGCATATTTTACCCAGGATACCGGTATATTTTTTATTGCCTTTATCTAACCAGATATTGATTTTCCTGAAAATAATATTCCGGGTTCTTTTGTGAGGTCTCAGGATAATAGCGCACATGGCAGGACTCAAAGTCAGGGCCACTACTGTGGAAATCAATACCGATACCACAATAGTAATGGAAAATTGCCTGAACAGTGAACCGGTTATTCCGTCAAGAAAACTTACCGGTATAAATACGGCAGCCAGTACCATGGAGGTAGCAATAAGCGCACCGGTAAGCTCTTTCATTGCGATATGCGTTGCCGCACGTGCACCTATTTTGCGCGAATTCATGATACGTTCCACATTTTCGACAACCACAATGGCATCGTCCACCACAATACCTATAGCCAGTACCAACCCCAACAATGTGAGCATATTCAGGGAGAATCCCATAATCAACATAAACCCGAAAGTGCCGATCAGCGAAATAGGGACGGCTATGATAGGAATAAAGGCAGCACGCCAGCTTTGCAATGACAGGAATACCACCAGGATTACCAGGAAAAGAGCCTCAAACAAAGTTTTATACACTTCACTGATAGATTCGGAGATATATTCTGTAATGTCGAAAGGTATCAGATAATCCAGGCCCTCAGGAAAACTTTGAGCTATTTCATTGATTGCCCTTTTTACTTCATCGGCCACTTCTATAGCATTGGCGCCGGGCAACAGGTAAACACTCAGTATAGCAGCATTCTTGCCGTTTAAACCACTTTCCGTATTATACGACGAAGCTTCAAGTGATACCCTGGCCACGTCCCGCATCCTAATAAAAGATCCGTCGTTATTGGCTTTCACAACAATGTCTTCAAAATCACTGACCGTAGAAAGACGCCCCCTGGCCGTAATAGTAACTGCTACATCCACATCCGAAACCGGAGGTTTACCGATCTCACCTGCTGCCGATTCCCGGTTCTGGTCTTTTAATGCGTCCTGCAGATCTTTTACCGTTATCCCGAAACTTGCCATCTTATCGGGGTATACCCATATCTGCATGCCATAATACCGGCTTCCTACATTCGACACCCGGCCTACTCCGGGTATACGGCCAATAATATCCAGCACATTGATGGTAGCATAGTTGCTCAGGTATATTTCGTCGAACTTCGGATCATCGGACACAAGGGCAATGGTCAGTAACTGGCTGGTCGCCTGCTTCTCTATGGATACACCATTTTGTATCACTTCGGCAGGCAAACGGGATTCTGCCAGTTTCACCCTGTTCTGGACTTCCACTGCTGCAAAATCCACATTGGTATTTACATCAAAAGTGACGCTTATGGATAACCCGCCGGAGTTGGAACTGCTCGATTCCATATATATCATTCCCGGCGTACCGTTCAGTACCTGTTCAATGGGAGTCGATACCGCCTGGGATACCGTAGTGGCATTAGCACCAGGGTAAGACGCGCTGATCTTTACCACCGGTGGCGTAATATGCGGGTATTGTTCCACCGGCAGGGAAAACAACCCTATAATACCTAACAGTACGATCAGTACTGAGATAACGGTTGAAAAAACAGGACGGTCAATGAAAAATCCCGGTTTCATCTATTCGTACTCCTCTTTAATTCCCTGGTTTTCGTAATATGGTTCTACAACCGGGTCGCGGGCTATTACCTTTTGTCCCGGTGTCAGTTTATGATGTCCTTCCACCACTATTTTTTCGTAAGGACTAACTCCACGTGTAACTACTATCTTATTATCATGTTCAGGTCCAGTTTCCACAAATCTTTTTTCGGCAATACTATCCCGGCGCACCACGAATAAAAAGGCCCCGCCTTTTTCTATCGAGATTGCTTTCTGGGGGACTATCATCACATTTTCCATCACATCGAGCAGAAGGGTTACCCTGGTAAACTGTCCCGGGAGAAGTTCCTGGTTAGGGTTAGGCAGTTCGGCCCTTACACCGAAAGTACCGGTCTGCGGATCTACCTGTGGCGAGGCAAAATCCACAATTCCCTCTTTGCCGTAAATGGTATTATCGGCAAGAGTAACCGTAATGGTCGGTTGCCAGGACCGGGTGGAATCCAGTTCACCCAGGTGAACGTTACGCCGCTGGCTTCTTAAATAATCGAGAGCCGTAAGTTTAAAATCCACGAGCACAGTATCCCGTCTCACCACTGTCGCCAGTAGGGAAGAATTGGACTTACCCACAAGTGTACCAATATCCACATGCCTTTCGCTGATATAACCTGACAGCGGTGAACGTACCACTGTATAGCTCAGTTCCAGTTCGGCCTGGGACAGATCTGCCTTACTCATGGATACGCTGGCCTTAGCCATATCCAAAGCCGCTATGGCATTATCCAGATCGAGGCGGCTGGCTGCATTCTGTTCGTACAATGGTTCGATACGATGTAGATCCCTCTCTGCCTTTGCAGCCTGGGCCTCATCTTTTTTCAATTGTGCACGCGCCTTTTCAACTTTTGCCTTGTATACCTCGGCATTGATATAAAACAAGGGCTCGCCGCTCTCTACCCTTTTACCTTCACTAAAGGTCATCCGTTCAAGATAACCTTCCACACGCGCATGTATCTCTACGCTACGGTATGCCCGGATCAATCCCGAATATTTCCCATAAATTTCAATATTATCTATGGATACATTTTCAACGGCTACAACCGGAGGCTTTTCCTCACTCCTTTTACATGCACCGGAAGATATGATATATATCAATATTAAATAAGAAGCTATTTTCCTGAATTTCATCTAAATGCGATCTCTTAGCCTGTATTAAAATATGATTTAAAGATAATAACAAATCTATAACAATATTGTTTTTATTATCTATAAATTCTTTTAAAAAAATACATCTATCCTGTTTGTATTGATAATGCAATACGCATGTAATCATTGATTTATATTGATTTTTTATTTGATCAGTGTCAGTCTTACCTAACCGGAATGAATCACGAGATCAATCAGGATTTTATTCATGCTTTCAGCAGGGATCATTTAACAAGAGAGTTGGCGCAGGTAAAAAGAGTGGGGAAAGAGATATAATCACTTTATACATCCATTTTTGTACAGATGGAGTGATATTTGAACAAATATAAATGAATATTTGTATTATATTAGTAAACAACTTTTTTTGATAAGATGATGCGTTATACCAAGTATCTGGTTATTTTCATAGCTGTTATAGTTGTAGCTTGTGAAAAAGATGATGAAGAAATGGAACGGTGGGAAAGTCTCAGGGGTGATCATAAATTTTATAATACTATATGGTTTATGTCGGATGGCCGGGACTCTATTACCATATCATTTCCCGGATATCCTTTTGCCCTGGCGTATAGCTGGTATCAGAATAAATATGGTTACTGGAGTTTAGAAGAATACTATACTTATAATGCCTGTCTTCAGTATAAGGGTATTACCTATGACGACAAATATCGTTTGATTGCATGGAACGTAGGTGAAGAAGATGATCGGGAGATCATTGTTGAGGAAGGTGCGGATGGGTATACCGTTTATAATATGTCGGACAAGCTGGCAAAGGTGGAATTGAACAGGATCTGGAACTATACCGACAAGTTGGTTTCTCTTGAAGGAGAGTGGGCGATGAATATGACGAAAGATTCCATTATACTGGTCTTTGAGTCACGGCTCAAAGAATATATTTACCAGAGGGGAACCAATAATATCCTGTTGTACACCGATTACGGCGAATATGATATCATACAGAGGACTTTCTATGAAGGAAACCGGACTATTGCCGAACTGTTGGGCCTGTTTATTGAAGAAGAGGAAAAGTTAAAGAGAATAGATCTCGATTTGCAGGGAAATCAGCTATATGTAGGACCGGGAATGTTATATATTAATCCCGGATATTACACCAAAGTAAAGTAAATCAGGGTACAAAGATAATTCCTGTATTATAGATTCAGGATTGTATACCAGAATAAAATAATGCACCGATCATTATATGATTGGGAAAAATTTCCTGTTACTTTGCAAAACAATTTTTAAAGGGAAATAATTATGCAGGGCAGAATGAAAAGGCATCAGCTGACGGAAGCTGAAACGGAAATTTTATTGACGGAGGCATCTGTAGGGCGTATAGCTACCAACTATGAAAATGGGTACCCTTATGTCGTGCCCGTACATTTCGTATATCTGGAGAAAAAGATTTATGTACATGGCCTGATTAAAGGACAGAAGATATCCAATATTTTGTCGGATCCGAAAGTGGGTTTTGAAGTGGACGAAATGGGTGATTTAACATTTGGTGATAACCCGTGTGATACCAATACCATATTCAAAAGTGTCATTATTCTGGGTGATGCGGTATTGGTAAACGATGTCGACGTAAAAATAAAAGCACTCAGGGCGATCGTGCAGAAATATACCCCGCAATTGAGTGATCAGGAATTTCCCGAAAAAATGATAAAAGCAACCGGTATTATTGAAATCAGTATTAAGGAAGTCACCGGGAAATATTATAAATAGTGACTGGTGATCAAACATGGTTATCAGTGACAAATGACTGGTGACTAATGGAGTGTCTTTTTTTATTCATTTATCTTTCAATCAAGCGGTTTTTGTTGGGATAAAATTCATCAATATCCTGTTAAACGCTTTCGCATTATCCATGTTGGCGCAATGTCCCGCTTTTTCAATGATATGAAATTTGCTGTCAGGATCATCTTTGTGCCATTGTTTTGCCATTTTGAGTGCTAATTCGTTGTCTTTTTCACCAGATAGAATAAGCAAAGGCCAATCCCGCTCCACATTTCGATTTGCTATCAAGGCATCCAGTCCCGACATAACGGTAAACGATCTTCGTGTGAAGTGTTTTGCACTTTCATAAAAGCAGGTTTGTTCCGTCTCATTTATTACGGATACTTTCGCCGTATACTTACGAAAGGCATCCATCGAGAAGATCATCTTGAAGAACCATTTGAACATCTCCCGTCCTTGGGATTTAGCCACCTCCGGCTGCTCCCTGTTAATGTTATATCCGCCAAGTGCTGTGAGTGACAAAACCTTATCGGGATACTTCAACGCAAAATCCTGTGCGAGCAGAGATCCCAGGGAGACACCGACAATATGCGTCTGTTCCCGGTTTTCCACTTTTAATATTTCCGCAATGTGCCCGGCGGTCGCTGAAATTTTGTCTTTGGATTTCCCCACGCCCGTTAATCCGTGTCCCAACATATCAATGGTTATTGCCCGATATTTGGATGAAAAACAATCAATCTGCCTGTCAAAACACCGATGGTCCCCGAATGCGGGATGCAAAAAAACAATACTCTCTCCCTGCACGTTTCCGTTTATAAAATAATGTATCGTATTTCCGTTATGTTTAATGGTTTTGTGGCCTATCTTGCTCTCGGTTTGGTTGGTAACTTTCATGTTTTTGATTTTCAATAATGGAGTTGACCTTTATGAATCTTAACAAGACGACAATTGCTTATAAGATAAACAAAAAAATCGCATTTTAATTCTTGTTTAGCCTCATTCTCGTCGCCGAATTTACGAATAGTCTTGAAATAATCGTCATACTCGTTGCCGATGTTCCATACCATCTCGACGGTAACAAAGTTTTCCCGCTCCCGGATTTGATTATAGAGTTGGATGATTACTCCTTTATCTTATCAAATACATGATTGACCTATTTGGCTTTCTCATTCTTTCTTTTTGTCCGGTTGCCCTTTGCATCCCAAAGGGATAGGGAAACCAGAATATCAAACAAAAGGTAGTAAATGATTGATTTCAGCTCCCTCCAGGAAGCAGGAATATTGAGGTATAAACCCTATTTATAAACATCTGATTTTTAGTAAGCTGCAATAGATAGTAAGCCGGTCGCATAAATCGTAAAAGTCGCAAAATAAACGTACTGATAGTCAAAGTTTTATAAAACAAGTCGGGGTGAAAAGACTCGAACTTTCGACCCCTTGCACCCCATGCAAGTGCGCTAGCCAACTGCGCCACACCCCGATTGTTTAAAACGCTGCAAAGATAAGGACGAATTATCAATCTCCAAATATTTTTGTGAATATTATCTTGTCAAAAAGAGATCGTCTTTCGAACTCCCTTTGGTGAAATCCGATTATCTTTGTTGAATTAAATAATAATACTTTTCCGGCACATGTTATATACAGATGAAATAGGTATTCACTCACTGGTACTGCATAAAGTGGGTAATAAATCACAGGAAGAAGGAATACGGCTTTCCAATGCTCCTATGCAGGTGGATGAAGCAGTACAAAGCCTGTTATTGCAGTATTTTCTGTCTCCTTTTAAATCAGAAGAATATTATAACCTGACACATGAATCGGATATTAATCTGAATGAGGTATATAATTATGTATCCCAGATTTTTGATCATCCTGAAACATTTTATGAACAATCTGTGAGTATTGCCCGTCATTTGTATGAAGAATCGACGCATCCGAAAATTAAAAGCGGCGAGTTATATGTGGTGCATCTACTCAATTGCGTTGTAGACGGAGAAGAAGTTGATGCTGTCGGTTTATTCAAATCCGAATCAAAAGAGACTTTCCTGAAGGTATATCCTACATCTGATAGCTTTGAGATCGAATATGAAGATGGGATCAACATCAATAAACTGGATAAAGGCTGCCTGATATTTAACAGCGAACGGGAAAACGGTTATCTGGTTTCTGTGGTAGATAACCTACGGCAAACTGGAGAAGCCATGTATTGGCGTGATAGTTTTCTGAATATCGCCCGGCGGAATGATAACTTTCATCAGACCGAACAATGCCTTGATATGTGCAAGCAATTTGTGGTGGAACGGCTTCCGGAGAGCTTTAATGTGGATAAAATAGATCAGGCGGATATCTTGAACAAATCAGTTCAGTTTTTCAGGGAAAATGATGAATTTTCTTTTGATGACTTTGCCAGTCAGGTGATCCAGCAACCGGAAGTGATAGAGTCTTTCAAACAGTATAAAGAAGAATATGAGGAAGACCGGGATGTGAAAATTGAAGAAGAATTTGCCATATCCGACCCGGCTGTCAAAAAGCAGGCGAAAGTTTTCAAAAGCGTCATTAAACTGGACAAGAATTTTCATATTTATGTTCACGGTAACCGGCAGTTAATAGAAAAAGGCTATGATGATGATCGGGATATGAGGTACTACAAGATATTCTTCAGGGAGGAACAATGATCTGATACTGGTGATTTACTCGTGAATTTGCGAATAAATACATCAGTCACTTTATTTTACCGGTTGTTTGACTTTCATGAATAAGAAAGATTTTTTAATCATCATTGATCAATTAAAAAAAACGTATTGTTTCTGTTTCTCCTGAAAACGAAGCAACGTTTGTTGTCGGGATTTTTAAGGAACAATATAATGAAGATGTAAACCCGAAACATGTTGTTCTTTCAGGATATACCTACAAATACAGTGTTTTTGTCGGATTGCTTGTCTTTTTTTTCTTCCGTTTTTTTGAGTCCTTTTTTCTTCAAAAGTATTATCGTGACAATACCTGTTGTTATCCTGTTCCTTTGTAGCCTGCCTTTTTGGGGCGGAAAGGAATATATCTGTTATGATGACCTGAAGATAGCAGATGTCAGGGAAAAGGGAACATTCAATATTACATATATCCGCCGCGATATTACTTTCCGGGAACTTGTCCGGATAAAAATCCGTACCAGGAATTATAATGGAACCAGTGTTCGCAACTATGACTTTTATTTCCGTTATGGGAAAAAGTTAAGATTTCAGTTGTCCATTGACCGACACTATCATTTTATGGTGTACTTTGAAGAACATCTGGAAAAGATCGCCTCTGGTCATGACTTTGAATTTGACAGGAAAAGAACACTCGTTTTCTCATAAAGCTTTAATGTGATGTAGGCCAGAAGTATATTATTATAGCTCTGATAAAGCTTGCCCGGTAAATTTTGGCTTAATAGCAGGAAATATATACCCCAGACCTATTCCTACCGATTGGGGATACATTTTGTTATTGTTATTTTGTGATGTCAACGCATTGAGTACTCCTATCTTATATTCTAGTTGAAGAGAAAGTCCGAATTTAAAACGATATCCGATCATATATCCAAGTCCGAAATCCATTCTTTTCAGGTATTCTTCATCGTACAGGTCTATGTCGTTTGTCCGGTCTGAAGCAATAAATCCTGCCCCCAGGTATATTCCCGCACCCATATGGATAGAACTGTTATCAGATCCCCATCGGTATAAAGCATAAATCGGTATTTCCGCACCACAGATCATCAATTCCCGGGAAGTCCCGTCCATATCGTTTTTGATCATGTTTGACCTGTAATAAACATTAAATTCCGGCTGGACAATGAAATGATTTGAAATTTCCACTGGAATCATGCCTCCCAAAGATACTCCGAATCTCATGTCGCTTGAATGTCCGTTTTTGTGCTTCATGATATAATCGAAGCCAATAGCGGAAGATTTAAATCCGACGCTGATATTGTACTGGGCCTTTATCCCGGGATGTATCCATCCGGAAATAAATAATGTCAATACTAATAAAAGCTTTTTCATAAAAATAAGGTACTCATATATGGATTCTTAATAACTCAGGAAAAAAGCTGTCCAAAATTCGTGAACATGTTGTCGTTACAGGAGGGAATTAATACAGAACTGGTAGAAGCATTTTTATCATCTGCATATAGGATGAATTTACTGTGTTAGTCGCTTCACTTTGTTTGCATTGACGAATTTCACGGATTTTGAAGACAGCTTTTTTGTGCTTTTGAAGATTAGAATCTATATCCAAATCCCACACTGATCATTTGCGGTAACATTTTGGCATCATCGCTTCCTTCATCCATTGCGTTGATTACCCCGATCTTGTACCCGGCATTGATCTGAAGGCCAAAGTCGAATTCATATCCGAGCATAGCGCCAAATCCGAAGTCCCAGCGTTGCAAAACATCTCTCTTATACAAATCACTACTTCCCGGACTTGATTTTGCACTGAATCCTAAGCCTACATAAGGACCTATCCCTACATAACCTGTTCCTAGCCCCAGTTGCATCTGACCAACTGCATATACCGGAATTTCCATTCCCCAGTACTCATAATCGCTTTTGGTCTTTGGTCGGGTAGAGTTATTTTTTATTTCCGAACTTTTGAAATGAAACAATAACTCAGGTTGTATTGCAAAATTTTGTGTGAACTCTATTTTTACAAAGCCACCTAACGATGCGCCTACTTTCATTTTGCTATCCATGTGATCCAGGTCCTTCAGGATAAAGTTCGAGATATTTAAATCTGCTTTAACCCCGCTTGTTACGCTTTGAGCACTTATCTGTGTAAAGCCAGCTGCTAATATAACTGCCAGAGATAAAATTATTCTTTTCATGATTTCTAAATTTTTTGGTGATTAGATTTGTGTATAATAAATAGGACTCACTTATCGGCCGATATTCATGAGTCGTTCCTATTTTTCGATTTACGGATTCATATCCGGTTACATTTTGGATATCAAGTAGATATTCAAGCCCTTTTTCGCATTTCTTTTACCCATTCGGAAGGACTTCTTCCGGTATGTTCCATGGTAATATCCGAAAGCTCTACTGGACTTATTCCAAGTTGTTCTGCATAAAAACCTGTGTCTTGTTCTTCCTTGAAATACAGTTTTGCCAGTGTCAAAAACCTGAGAAACAATTTTTCCTTTTCCATGATAGATTTATTTTATGATTTAACTTTTATTTTTTTATTGCTATGCTCTTTTCTGCATGGTGTCCAACCAATCTGATAAGGTGCTCTCACTCTTTTCCCAGATGATCTCAGAAAGTTCATCTGAACTTACTCCAAGATGTTCTGAGTAAAACCCAATATTGAATTCTTCCTTGAAATGTGTCCGGACTAGGGACAGAAAACGGATGAATATCTCCTCTCTTTTCATGTTTATTTTGATTTTAGTGATACTTAAAATAGGGGGCAACTGATTTGATCCAGTTTTTGAAATCTTTGTCATGAACAGCATTTAGAATTTCTTCGACTTCATTTTCATGACATGCGATCCTTTCAACGAAGGGCATCCTACAGCCTTCTTCCTTTTCATAGATGATGGATAAGGCGAGTACTTTTGCATATTTTTCTTCTTTTGTCATGATGAGTGAATGAGTGAAACTTTTTTCCTGCTCAATTTCCCGATACAGCTTCATAAGGATAATTTTTTATTTTATTACTACTTGTGCAGGCAACGAAAAATTACCTGATGGAATGCGTGCAACGGAAAAAAACGGTCTCATTTTTATTCTGTTTGTTGGGTATGAAATTTTATTATCCATGTCTGATTTATTTTTACATTACAAAAGTATTAGCCAAACAATGGAATAAATTGAAAAGAATACCGAAGCGTATTTTTTGAATACTGAAATGATAGCGTGAGTTGCCGAAAGGGATCCGGATAGGTCTTAGTACCCTTAAACTATAGGTTGAATGTGTGAATTAGGGAACAGGCTTTATTCCGTCAGTAGTATTGATCGCTGATTTATAGGTGCTTTTGAAGTGTACTTATATTGATATAAAATAATATGAAGTCGTTTGGGATTAAGTTTCCATTAATTTGCGGAATTTTTCCATTCCTGTTGTTGCCTTATCTTTGATAACATTGATATTCCTTCCCGGGTATGAGACTTCATTAGGGTCGATTAAATAGATGGGAATAGCCCTGTTCGTATAACCGACAAGTCCTGCTGCAGGGTATACATTTAATGATGTGCCGACGATCAGTAGGATATCTGCCGAAGCAACAATATTGATGGCTGGTTCAATCATAGGAACAGCTTCTCCGAACCAGACAATATGTGGTCTTAACTGGCTGCCGTCTGTTGCTTTTTCTCCCCATTTGACCGGGCGATACCCGATGTCTGTAATTAAGCCGGGGTTTACGGAACTGCGGGCCTTTGTCAGTTCTCCGTGCAGATGGAGAATATTGGTGCTTCCGGCACGTTCGTGCAGGTTGTCTACATTTTGGGTGATGATGTGGACGTCAAACTGATCTTCCAGTTCGGCAAGAATACGATGTGCCGCATTGGGTTCTACGGAGTCCAATTGCTTGCGGCGATCATTGTAAAATTGCAGTACCAGTTCCGGATTTTTGTTCCATCCGTCAATACTGGCCACTTCCATTACATCGTATTGTTCCCAGAGACCACCGGAATCCCGGAATGTGGTAATGCCGCTTTCTGCACTGATCCCTGCTCCTGTCAAAACAACCAATTTCTTTTTCATCTGCTCCGATTGAATATTTATAGTCATTCAAAAATATAAAACAATCGATTATCTCAGTCTGATTTAAAATAAAAAGGATAAAAATCAATTTTTACAGACACATTTTTTTGCATATTTGTAGAATATAGGATGCGGTTCGGCAATTTTTTGAAAGCAAGCTTTCTACAATTGCTCTCACCTTTCACTATATTTGAAGCAAAATACGTAACTTGTAAGATGTTTTAATATGGAAAAAATGAAAAGTATTTTATTTATCTGTTTTCTATTCTTTACACTCTATTCAAATGCCCAGGAAAAGGCACTTTCTGTTGAGAAAATATATGCTACGGGAGTAATTCATACCAAAGGCATCCAGATGATGAAATGGATGGAAGATGGAAAAAGTTACAGCCGCATAGAATTTAATAAGGAAGACAATGCCAATGAAATCGTTCGTTATGATGTAGCAACCAATCATCGTACCGTGATCGTTCCTTCCGGATGGCTGAAAGATGAAGCGACCGGGAAATCATTACGGCTACAGGACTATATCTGGAGTAAAGATAACCGGCAAATGCTTTTGTACCATAATGCGCAAAGGGTGTGGCGATATCCGACAAGGGGGGATTACCAGGTGTTGGATATGGAGACAGGGAAACGTACGGTGCTGGGAAAAGGATTAGCCGGAAAATCATTGATGTTTGCCAAATTTTCTCCGGATGGTAATTATGTAGCCTATGTAAGCCGTAATAATATCTATGTGGAAGATATTTCCAGTCAGAAAATAACCCAGCTTACTTTTGACGGAAGCGACGCGATCATTAACGGTACCTTTGACTGGATGTATGAAGAAGAATTCAGTTGCCGGGATGGGTTTCGATGGAGTCCGGACGGAAAAAGTATTGCCTATTGGCAATCGGATACCAGGGGAACAGGTGTATTTTATATGATTGATAATGTTGATTCCATTTATTCACAGATGATACCATTGCCTTATCCGAAAGTAGGGACTACACTTTCTGCAGTTAAAGTCGGTATTGTACCTGTTTCCGGCGGAGCTACCGAATGGATGGATATTCCCGGTGATCCCCGTGAAAATTATCTCCCACGTATGGATTATGTTCCGGAAAGCAATGATTTGATGGTACATCAGTTCAACCGGGCGCAAAATATCAATACCGTATGGATGCTCAGGAACGGAAAGCCAGAAGTGCTTTTTACCGAGACAGATGATGCCTGGGTAGATGTGAATGATGAGATCAGATGGCTGGATAAGAACCGTTCGTTTACATGGATGAGCGAACGCGACGGATGGTGCCATTTATACAAAATCAGTCGTGACGGAAAAGATATTCAATGTCTTACACCCGGCGCTTTTGATGTAATACAGGTAACTGGTATGGATCAGGAAAAAGGGTATGTTTATTTTATGGCAACAGAAGAAAATTACACCCAGCGTTACCTCTATAGAGCCTCATTGAAAGGTAAGGGCAAAGTGGAGAAAATACCGGTTGACGGGCAATCGGGACAACACTCATATAATTTTTCGCCGACAGGGAAATGGGCGGTACACACTTTTCAAAACGCATCAACCCCTCCGGAATACGGCATGGTACAGTTTCCCCAGAACAAAACGATACGGATACTGGAGGATAATGCTGAAGCCAAGCGGAAATTTGATGACTTGTCTTTGGCAAAAAAAGAATTTATCAAGGTGGATATCGGGGAAATTATATTGGATGCCTGGATGATCAAACCGTTAGGATTTGATCCGGCCAAAAAATATCCGGTGATTGTCCATGTATATGGGGAACCTGCCGGTTCTACCGTTCAGGATAGCTGGTCCGGAGGGGATTTGTGGCATCGTTATCTGGCGCAGGAAGGATATATTGTCGTAAGTATCGATAATCGTGGCGCTAATGTACCCCGTGGCCGGGCATGGCGTAAAAGTATTTACCGGAAAATAGGCATTCTTAATGCAGCTGACCAGGCCGCCGCAATGGAAAAGATGATACAGCAATATGATTTTATCGATCCGGAGAGGATTGGTATATCCGGTTGGAGTGGGGGAGGATCCACTACTTTGACTTGTATGTTCCAATATCCGGAAATTTACAAAACCGGTATTGCTATTGCTTTTATCGCACACCAAAAACTGTACGATGCCGCTTACCAGGAGCGTTATATGGGTTTACCCACAGGTGATGACGACGCTTTTGAACAGGGATCGACAGTTAAGTATGCCGGGAATCTGAAAGGAAATCTGTTATTGGTACATGGTACGGGTGATGATAATGTACATTACCAGAATTGTGAACTGATGATCAATGAACTGGTCCGGCATAAGAAAATGTTTTCCCTGTTGTCTTATCCGATGCGGGGACATGGCATCTATGAAGGCGAAAATACCACCATGCATCTACGCTTGTCGATCGATAAATACTGGAAAGAAAATCTTCCTCCCGGAGGAAGATAAAATAAACTTTTTTGTTGAACATGATACAATTATCTTTGTGAAAAAATATTGATGAAACCGACAATATTTTCATATATCGGGATAGGGATCTGTTCTGTATTTACTACAGGATGCCGGCAGGAAAAGACACCTGAGCAGCCTAATATTATTTATATTTTAGCTGATGACCTGGGTTATGGCGATTTAGGATGTTATGGGCAAAAGTATATCCGTACACCTAATATTGATAAATTAGCTAAAGAGGGTATGCTATTTACCCGTCATTACGCAGGATGTACGGTAAGTGCTCCATCGCGTTCTTCGCTGGTAACCGGATTACATACCGGGCATACACCTATCCGTGGAAACAAGGAACATCAACCGGAAGGACAATATCCTCAACCCGGTGACACTTATACCATAGCCAAAATGTTAAAAGAGAACGGTTATGCTACAGGGTGTTTCGGTAAATGGGGGCTAGGCTATCCGGGATCGGAAGGAGCTCCGGAGAACCAAGGTTTCGATGAGTTTTTTGGCTATAATTGTCAACGTATTGCCCATAATTATTATCCGTATTATCTATGGCACAACAAGGATACAGTATGGCTCAAAGGAAACAGAGGGACTGGCAAAGAGGATTATTCCCAGGATATTATCCAGGAGGAAATCTTAAAATTTATCATTCATCATAAAGATGAACCTTTTTTTGCCTTTTTGACCTATGTTATTCCGCATGCAGAATTGGTGAACCCGGAAGACAGTATCATGCAGACATATGAAGACAAGTTCCCTGAAAAGCCTTATAACGGAGTAGATAGCGGCCCATCATACAAGAATGGGGGTTATGGGAGTACTCCTCATCCGAAGGCCGACTTTGCAGCAATGATTACCCGTTTAGATGCATATGTGGGAGAAATCATTGACTTATTGAAAAAAGAAGGGTTGGATAAAAATACCATTATCATGTTTACCAGTGATAATGGTCCACACCGTGAGGGTGGGGCGGATCCTGATTTTTTCAATAGTTATGGACCTTTGCGGGGTGTAAAGCGTGATTTGTATGAAGGCGGTATCAGGGTACCTTTTGTAGCCTGGTATCCGGGAAAAATTAAAGCGGGAAGCGTAAGCGATCATGTGTCTGCGTTCTGGGATGTAATGCCTACAATTGCCGAATTGTCGGGAAGTGATATCCGGAACCATACAGATGGAATATCATTTTTACCCACATTATTCGGAAAAGGAAAACAAAAAAAACATGAATACCTGTACTGGGAATTTCATGAGCAGGGCGGTAAGATAGCTGTGCAGAAGGGAAACTGGAAAGCAATCTGGCTTAATGTTAATCGTCCTGAAAAAACCAGTATCGAATTGTATGATCTGTCAAAAGACATTCATGAAGACCATGACCTTGCGCAGCGACATCCCGAATTAATCAGTGAATTGGGACGAATTATCCCCCAGGCGCATACCGATTCGGAAGTATTTAAATTCACCATTCCACAGCATATCAACTGATCATTTATAAATTAAAGTACCGGAAGCAATGAAATTACATCATCTTGTATTTAACCCTTATGAAGTAAATACCTATATTATATCAAGCGACAACAAACAAAGCATCATTGTAGATCCGGCATGCTATTCTCCAAATGAGCAGGCTGTGTTGAAAAAATACATTGAAGACAATGAGCTTGAGCCAATCTGGATGATCAATACCCACGGGCATTTCGATCATGTAATAGGCAATGCTTATGTATACAATACCTGGAAAGTGAAAGCAGCAGCGCATAAAGGTGATCTTTTCCTGTTGCAGAATGCCTACAAGCAAGGTGAGGTGTTCGGCTTTCCTGTGGAACAGCCACCTATGCCGGATGTATTCTTCAATGATGGCGAAGTACTCGAAATGGGGGATGTGAAAATCAAGATATATCATATTCCCGGTCACTCACCCGGGAGTATTGTTCTTCACCTTCCCGACTATAAAAATGTAATTGTTGGCGATGTTTTGTTTAACGGAAGCATAGGCCGGACCGATCTGCCCGGTGGAGATTATGACCAGCTGATCGATGGAATTACAAGGAAACTAATCGTGTTACCTCCGGAAACAATTGTTTTTCCCGGCCATGGACCTGAAACATCCATTGGGCAGGAAATGATGCATAATCCTTTCCTGAACGGGATGTAATTACTCTTTTTGGAACTTTTTAACTAAAAATCCGTATTAGATAATACACATATTCATCATATTGTAAAAGGGTTATTTTATGTCAAAAAAGAAAATCTTGGTCATTGATGACGAAAAAAGTATCCGTTACATTATCGAAAATACCCTTAAAAGAGAGTTTGAAGTAGTTTCATTGCCAAATGGGCAGGAAGCAATTGACTATCTGGAAACCGGTAATTTTCCGGATTTAATTATTTGTGATCTGGTAATGCCGGAAATGAATGGATTTGAATTTTTGGAAAAAATAAAGAGCAGTGGATTTTTCGATGATATCCCGATCATGATTCTATCAGGCAGGGAATGGAGCAAAGACAAAATAAAATGTTTTGAACTGGGTGCTGAAGATTATGTGGTAAAGCCATTTAATCCGAGCGAAGTAATAGCACGTATTAAGCGCCGGCTTGCAGTACGGGAACGTTTCCTGAGCCGGATAGGAACTTAAAAAATGGAACAAACTCCGGTTAAAATATTATACATAGGCAATGATCCTTCGGTAATAAATACCTTTGAAAACAGCCGTCTGTTCGAAATGCATCACGAACCCAACGGGTTGATGGCTATCAAGTGGATGACCGGAGGGGAATTTAAAGCATTTGGTCCGCCGGAAAACTTAGAACTACGAGTTGAAATAGATGCAATTATATCCGAGATCAATTTGCCAGGTTTAAATGGCCTTTCCTTATTACAGGAAATACGTAAACTACATTTAAGCAGGGGAATTGTATTTATCCTGGTCGCACAGTTTATAACGGATGCTTTAAGAAGCAAAGCCAGGTCTTTTTATGCGGACGGATGTTTGCAAAAACCGTTGAATGCAGATCGTATTTATGATCGTATACGATACTTACAAGATCACCATCCGGTACTTTTAGATAAAAAACATGATGATTTTGCCCGTCCATATAAAACACCGGTTGCGAAACGTATTTTTGATGTGATAGTTGCTTCTTTAGCCATCATCATTTTATCTCCGGTTTTTTTGCTGGTGACCATAGTCATCCGCTTAGAATCGAAAGGGAAAGTCATTTATAAGTCAAAACGGATCGGACGTAATTATGAAGAATTCGATTTTTACAAGTTCAGATCTATGTATGAAGATGCCGATCGCCGCCTGAGGGAAATGGGTAATTTAAACCAATATGTAATACAGGAAGAAGCAGTAGAATTGGTTTGTTCTGAATGTGCCAAATTGCCTGAAGGTGAGTTGTGCTCTCCAGCATATTACTATGATGGTCAGCGTATTTGTGAACGGTTGGCACTGATCAGGAATAATTCCCAGAAAGCATTCTGGAAAATACCGAACGATCCGAGGGTTACGAAAGTCGGTCGTTTTCTCCGTACTACCAATATCGATGAGTTGCCCCAGTTATTTAATGTGTTGGAGGGAAATATGTCCATTGTCGGTAATCGTCCGTTGCCGGTATATGAGGCGCATGCTTTAACCAAATCCCGCTGGTCGAGACGCTTCAGGTCAGCAGCAGGAATGACAGGCTTATGGCAGATAGAATTCCGGAAACGTAAAGGATTTATGTCGGAAGAAGACCGTTTTATACTGGATAATATGTATGCACAAAAGAATTCTTTTTGGGGCGATTTGTTATTGCTTCTGAGGACAATCCCGGCATTATTCCGGAAAATGAATGTTTAATCGTATCAGGATATTAAATAAAATATGAGGATCGTAATTCTTGCTCTTTTTTTACACTTGTCTTTTACCGGGACCGGAGATGCACAAGATATACCTGCTATCCAACCAGATAATACGGATAGTCTGGAATGGTCTTTACCACCATTGCAGGCATTGATCGATTCCGCCATGTTGTATTCCCCGGTGATAAAATCGGCAGGGAATGAAATCCTCCTGAGTAAATATAACTTAACATTGGTAAAAAGGACATGGGTGGAAGGTATTTCACTTCAGGCAGATGCCCGTTATGGGGCGGATAATTCTTACAACCAGAATAATATATGGGTTCCTTATAGCGACAGAAACCAATGGCGGTATGGTGTCGGCGCATATGTGAGGGTACCCATTACAGAATTTACCGATCGGAAAATCAACAAGCAGGGCGCAAAAATTGCTATTGAACAGGCCGAATTAAAGAAAGAAGAACTGGAATCCTCGTTACGGCAGTTAATCATCAGTAATTACTTTGAATTATTGTCGATAAAAAGCACATTGGATATGTATACGCAGGTCATGTATTCCAATAATATATTGTACGAACAAGCCAAAAATGATTATGCATCCAATAAGATTTCTTTAAAGGATTATAATTCCGTTTTTGAAACATACCTTGGAACCAAAAATAACCAGGAGATGCAAAAAAATACTTTTTTTAAGGCTGTGAGATTAATGGAAGAGGTAATTGGGACTAAAATAGTTAAATAACTATGGTATGAGTATTCATCAGATATTTAAAATATTATACAGGCATGCGGCCATTATTATCGGTTGTGCGGTTTTTACCGGAGTTCTGGTCCTATTATTTACCATAGGAACTTCCAGGAAATACCTGTCGGAAGCTACTGTATTTACCGGTATCAGGACAGGCTATACTCCGGAATCGGTCATGGAAAGAAGGTTTGATAACAATGCTGCAAATTCCATATTGGATAATATGCTAATTATTGTAAAAAGTCGTGAGACGCTTAAGGAGGTTAGTTTGAGATTATTATCCATTCATTTGATGTTGGAAGAAGCAGATCAGATGATCATTGAAGGGGAACACTTATATGATCTGCACCGGCAGCTACCTCCTCATATTTTGTCTTTAAAGGCCGGAACATTAGACGAAACTTATCGGAATATTTCGGAAATAGCTGATTCAGACCCGTTTTTGATTTCATTACTCAATGATGATGGTTCATATTACAGTATCCGGGATTTATCCAATGTAGATGTTGTCCGTTTATTATCCGGAGATATGGTAAAAGTTTCTTATGCATCGAATGACAGGGGTGTTTCCCGGAACACCCTGGAATTATTAATTGATATTAGTATCAGGAATTTCAGAAGACTCAATGAGAGCCAGACGGATTCTGTAGTTTCTTATTTTCAGCATCAGTTGGAGCTGGCCAGGAAGGAACTGAAACAGGCGGAAGAAAAGGAATTGTCGTTTAAAAAAGCCAATAACCTGGTTAATTATGATGTACAGACAGAAATTGTGATATCACAACGTGAGGATATCATGGATCAGATCCACAAAGAACAGGAGATTATATCAGCGACCGAAGCCGTATTAAAGAATATAGAATCGCAGATGGACGTATCGGTAAGAACTTCAAAAAGCCAGGAGTTGACAAGTGTGCGTGAACAATTGGGGAAATTGTATAATCAGTTGACCATAGCTGAGATCAACGGAGCATCCATGGATAAGATATCTTTTCTACAATCACAGAAAAAACAACTGGAAGATAAACTGCATGGACTGATTAAGGATATTTCTTTTAATAGTGGTAATGTCTCGGGTGAAGTGATGGGAACGGAATACTTCAACAGGGTGGTAGCCTACGAAGAAAGTAAGGCGAAATTAGCAGCTTTGGAAATCAGGAATAATGAGAAAGCCCTCCAGTATAGTCATTTTTTGCCAATGGGAGATACTCTGAAGAGGATTCAACGGGAAATAAATATCAAAGAACAGACTTATCTTTCAGCATTACAGAATTTCTACCAGAGCAAAACGCGCCAGCAGAACCAATCCATGTCGACATTGCAGATTATCGATCATCCGAACTATCCGGTAAAGGCCGAATCAGGATCCCGTAAACTGAAAGTGGTAATGGGCGGGATGGCCGGTTTTATGATTCCTGTGATCCTTATTTTGTCAATCGCTTATTTCGGTAGGAAAATAAGTACTCCCGAAAGAGCAGAAAGAATGACAAAGTTACAGGTCGGTGGAATCTTTCCCTATGTCAAAAGGTTGAATAATTATAAAAATGCTGAAATTATCAGGCATAGTCTGGCTGATACTATTTTGAAAAAATTATATCATTCGTATGATCAGCGATGTCAAAAAATACTTATCATCAGTACAAGACCGGGTGAGGGTAAAACGGTGATAGGGAACTTTTTGTCCGAAAGGTTGATCCAGAAAGGAAAAAAGACCATGGTAGCTGTACCCCATCTTAACATAACAGGTATCAATACCTTGAATTATGACACAGATCATACATTTCTCCGGTCCACCATTGAAGATTTGGTGCCTGCGGATAAACTGGATGATGCCGATATTCTTCTTTGGGAGCTACCTCCGTTAATTTCCAACGATTATCCGATCAAACTGATCCGGCAGTTCAACATCGTTTTCCTGGTTTGTGATGCAAACAGGGAATGGACCAATGCCGATCAGATTGCGCTGGATAGTTTCGTTAATGTCTCGGAGACAATTCCTTATATTATCCTGAACAGAGTAAATGACGATGTGGTGAGAGATTTATTGGGAAAGATCAATGGTTAATATTTCACTCATGAAATATCCACTCTCTTTGGCTGATCGGTTTTTTGACAAGAAACAGTTATTCTTGCTTGCCGGATTATGCATCCTGTCCGCATGGTTGATTCATTTGTATGGTATGGTATCCGGCTTGGTGATCCTGATGCTGCCTGTGGCTATAGTTTTTGTTATAGCAACTTATCAACGGCCGATAGTGGGATTATACGCATTATTTTTTCTAAGTTTTTTCCTAAACATTATTTCCAGGTATTTTGTAAAAGATTTATTCCCGACAGGAATATTGGTCGATGCATTGATTGCTTATATTTATGTGATCCTGCTGTTTAAAAGTTTATCCGAGAAGATCGAATGGAAGAAAGCCGGAGATGCTCCCGTTTTTGTGTTTTTTATCTGGCTGCTTTACTGTTTTACTTCTTTATTTAATCCCGAATGTCCGGGATTTTCTTCTTTTTTAATAGGGGTCCGACCTTTCCTATATATGGTTCTGACCGTTCCTTTGTTTTGCATGTTGCTGAATGCCAAGTCGCTAAAGATATTTGTGATCTGTTGGGGAATATTTTCAATATTGCTTACTATAAAAGGCTTTATCCAGCTTAACATCGGATTGGATACTGTTGAACAGTCGTTAATAGCCGGAAGGTTGAAGAATACACATTTATTATGGGGGAAATTAAGGGTTTTTTCATTCCTGAGTGATGCCGGACAATTCGGAGCCTCGCAGGCACATGCAGGATTGGTCGGCGCCATATTGTTCCTGGGAGCAAAAAGTCTGAAAGAACGATTATTTTACTTGATAGTTTGTATCGCCGGAATATATGGTATGTTCATCAGTGGTACCCGAACAGCTATGTTTGTACTCCTTGGCGGAGGATTGACTTATTTGTTATTGGTACGGAATGCCAAATTATGGTTACTTGTTTTACTGTGTGGGGGAACCTTCTTTTATGCAATGAAATTTACTTATGTCGGGCATAGTAATTATGAAATAAGACGTATGCGTAGTGCATTTAATCCCGATAAAGATGCATCATATCAGGTGAGGAAAGCCAACCAGGCAAGGTTCCGTGATTATTTATCTTCCCGCCCTTTCGGAGGGGGAATAGGCTCTATTGCGGCGGGAACGCCGGGGACATTTCTTGGAGAAACGCCACCTGACAGTGGATATGTAACTATCTGGGGACAACAGGGAATTGTAGGATTGGTCATGTTTTTGGCCATGATTGTCTATTTTCTGACGAAAGGAGCCTGGCAGGTATGGTTTAACATCAAAAATGATTGGTTGAGGACAGTGCTTATTGCCCTGATAGCCGGAATCGGAGGGATGGCGGTTGCCAATTACGGTAATCCGGTGATGCTTCAGCATCCTACCTCGTTGGTGATGTTTTTGAGTATAGCTTTAATATTCTGTGCGTCGAGAATAGATGGGGAAATGGATCAATCACTTTCGGAAAAATGAAGAACCTGCCATTGATATCGGTTATTACAGTGAATTATAATCAATCTGATGCTACCTGCGAAATGTTGGAATCATTATATGCCTCCGGTTATCCGAATCTGGAAGTGTTCGTCGTGGATAATGCATCATCGGCAGCAGATAATGCAGAAAAAATAAAAGAAAAATTCCCCGGAGTCATTTTTATACAGAATAAAATAAACCTCGGGTTTGCCGGTGGGAATAATATCGCATTGAAGGAAGCAAACGGGAACTATATATATTTATTGAATAATGACACTGTTATTCCAGAAGGGAATCCGGAGTGTCTGGTTACGGTTTTAGCGGATGATCCGGCAATTGGAGTGGTTTGTCCGAAAATAAAATTCTATTCGGATCCTGATATCATTCAGTTTGCCGGATACACGGAAATGTCTGAATATACATTCCGCAATAGAAGTATTGGATATGCAGAACCGGATAACGGGCAATACGATCTGCGGCGCGAAACTGCTTTTGCCCATGGTGCGGCTATGATGTTGAAGCGGGAGGTGATAGAAAAAACAGGTTTAATGAACGAACATTATTTCCTGTATTATGAAGAGTTGGACTGGAGCAGACGTATCAGGAGTAAAGGATACCGGATCGTATATATTCCGGATACTTATATTCTGCATAAGGAAGCGCTTTCAACCGGAAAAAACAGCTCTTTACAGGTATATTATATGAATCGTAACAGGGTGCTGTATGTGAAATGTAATACATCCGGGATGCAGAAAATAATAAGCATCATTTACCAGCTGTTGGTAGTTATGCCTAAGAATATGTTGAAATTCCTGTTTCGCAGACATTTTAAAAATATGAAAGCGGTATTCCGTGCATGGTGGGCAAGCATAAGAATGCCGCGGTCGATGTGTAAATACGAATATCTGTAGAAATTAATGATATGCTTGTACTGAAGATCATTTTTTTTCTGATTACCGGATATTATGTTTTCTGCACCTTATATATCTTTATATATGCGGTAAGTGGTTTGTTTTATAAGAATCCGAAATATTTGCCGGCAAAAAGATACAGGAAAATAGCCATATTGGTCCCTGCATATAAAGCGGATAATGTAATAGAAGAATTAGCGGAAAATGTCTTGTTACAGGACTACCCTTCATATGATCTGATTATCATTGCAGATAGTCTAAAAGAAGATACCTTAAATCGTTTGGGAGCCAAATCCGTAAAGGTGATCCGCTTTTCAAACGAAAACAGGACCAAAGCATTAGCCATCAATACGATTTTATCTGATTTGCCTGATAATTATGACATCGCTTTAGTTCTGGATGCGGATAACCTGATTGTAGAGAGAGATTACCTGCACAAAATAAATGATGCTTTTGAATCAGGCATTAAAGCCTTACAAACCCATCGTACAGCTAAAAATACCAATACCAGTTTAGCCCTGTTGGATGCAGTGAGCGAGGAAATCAATAACCATCTGTTTCGTCGTGGACATGCAACCTTGGGACTTTCTTCTGGTTTGATCGGTTCGGGGATGGCTTTTGATTATGCCCTGTATAAGGAACAAATGTCGGATATATCTTCATCGGGAGAAGATAAGGAATTGGAAATGAAATTATTGAAAAAACATATCCGGATAGCCTATGCCGATAATCTGATCATATTGGATGAAAAGATCCAGCAGGCAGATTCATTCGTCCATCAACGGGCCCGGTGGATTGCCAACCAGATACTACAGGCAAGAAATAATCTGGGACAAGGTGTGATACAACTTTTTCGCGGTAATTTTGATTTTTTCGATAAAGTATTGCAACATTTTCTATTACCCAGGATATTATTGCTTTCATCGGTGTTTTTGTTCGCCATACCGGCTATTATATTTTTACCGTTTTCCTATTCCCTGTGGTGGATATTGATCACTTTTTGTGTTTGTATATCTATGGCCTTGAGTATACCTCGCCGGATGTATAACAAACAACTTTTCAGCTCTATGTTTTATCTTCCTGTTGGTGCTGTGCTTATGCTGATTTCTGTTTTTAAGACAAAAGGAGCCGCAAAAAAATTCCATGCAACGAAGCATGGGATTATATCCGGCCCCACCAATTTAACGGCGGACGGAGAACGTTTGAAAATCGCAATAGAGGCACAACGGATTTTCAGGAAAAACAAACACGGGATGGATTTTGTGATTCTGGAAATCATTAAGGAATTACAGAAGATGGATACGCAGAACGAATATTATATATTTGTAAAACCAGGTGAAGATACCTGTTTGACTTCTTCCGGAAATGTCCGTGTTATTGAAATCAAATGCCCGTTTTATGTATTCTGGGAACAAATTGCTTTGCCCGGAGCCGTTCGTAAAATAAAACCGGATATTCTTCATTGTACCAGTAGCACAGCTCCGCTATCCAATAATGTTCCGTTAATCCTAACATTACACGATATTATCTTTATGGGAAAAAAATACGCAGGAAGCAAATCTTTTTATCAGGCTTTAGGTAGGAGATACAGACGGCATCTTCTTCCCCGGATCCTGCCTAAATGTAAAAAGATCATTACCGTATCAAATTCAGAGAAACAATATATACTAGAACAAACAAAAATTACTCCGGAGCAATTAACCGTTGTTTATAATGCTTGCAGTAGCAGGTTCCGTATCTTGGATGATTATCGAATGATCACTCAGAAATATATTGATGATGAATCATACATCCTGTTTTTAGGAAACACCGACCCCAAAAAGAATACACTAAGGGTATTGAAAGCTTATGATTTATATATACAACAGTCGGAAAATCCGTTACCTTTGCTGATACTGGATATAAAAGAGAAACATATTGATACTTTTCTGAAAGAGGCAGGTATCGACCGGCAAATAAAGAAAATGTTACGGCTTTGCGATTATGTTCCCAATAAGGACATGCCATACATATATAATGGAGCACAGGTATTCCTGTATCCGTCTTTACATGAAAGTTTCGGTATACCCATTCTGGAAGCGATGTCTTGCGGAGTACCGGTAATCACCTCTAATGTGTCGTCGATGCCGGAAATCGGGGAAGATGCGGCACTATATGTAAATCCATTTCATCCTGAAGAAATAAGTGATCAATTGTTGTTTTTGGAATCTCATCCTGAAGAACGTGAAAAGATGATTGGACGGGGATTGCAAAGACGTAAGGCGTTTTCATGGGAACGGTCGGCACAAGAAGTACTGGAAGTTTATGAAAATGTATACTGCACATTAAACTGAATGTATAATTGAAAGTCAAATTAATAAAAACCGGTACCTATAAAAGGTTAACTTTCTGGAGTTGGTTGTTGATTCTGATCTGCCTGATTTTAGCCATTCTTCTGTTTTTCAGGAAAGTTTATGGTTTTTTAGCAGAAAATAAACCGGTAGAAACAAAATTGTATGTAATTGAAGGATATGTGCCCGATTTTATTATCAAACAGGCTGTTGAGTATATCACGATTGCCGGTTTTGATAAGATCATATGTTCCGGATTACCAATAAGTAAGGGAATACTCTGTTCGGAATATGCTAATTATTCCGATTATAATGCTTCAATAGTTCTTTCCGAAGGTGTAGACCCATTGCAGGTCATAAGCGCTCCGGCTGTACCTGTAGAAAGAGACAGAACATACGCCATGGCATTATCTGTAAAAAATAAGTTGGTTGAATCAGGCTATAATGGTGGAAAAATAAATCTGATATGCAGTAATGTTCATGGACGGAGGTCGCGGATATTGTTTGAGAAAGCTTTCGGAGACACATGGGAAATAGGCGTGATTTCTTTCCCCGAAGGAGGATATCCATCCGACCGCTGGTGGCGGAGCAGTGAAGGCGTGAAAGACATTCTGACTGAAGTTTTTTCCTACGTATATACCATTTTATTTTTTCATCCATGATGAATTCTGAAATAAGTGTTTAGTTGATTTGTAAGAAAGCAATATGTATGTATTTGAAGTGATATTCTGTATTTCGCTCATTATCATTGTTTATACCTATATCGGTTATGGGATATTGTTGTGGTTTTTAGTGAAGATCAAAGAATTGATAAAAAGTAGAAAATATATACTTCCGTTGGAAGAATTCCCGGAAGTCACACTGTTTATCCCGGCGTACAATGAAAAAGATTATGTGGATGAAAAAGTCAGGAATTGCCGTAATTTAAAATATCCAAAAGAAAAATTAAAAATTGTTTGGGTTACAGACGGATCAGACGATGGAACCCCTGAACTATTGCAGCAATATCCGGATATAATTGTCTACCACCAATCCTCCCGGGAAGGAAAAATAATGGCAATGAACAGGGGAATGCGGTTAATAACATCTCCGATTGTTGTTTTTTCCGATGCTAATACCTTACTGGGGGAGGAATCCATAGAGCGGATCGTACGTTTATTTGCCGATCCGAAGGTGGGCTGTGTCTCCGGAGAAAAACGCATCCTTAGTAAGGACAAAGACATGGCTGCCGGAGCAGGTGAAGGATTGTACTGGAAATATGAGTCATTCCTTAAAAAGTATGATGCCAGGCTATATTCTGTAGTAGGTGCTGCCGGAGAATTATTTGCCATACGGCGGGAGTACTTCACTGAAGTGGAAAAAGATACCATACTGGATGATTTTATCATATCCTTACGCATTGCTATGCAGGGATATGTTACCCAATATGATCCGGAAGCATATGCTTATGAATTACCATCGGCGGATGTCAGGGAAGAACTAAAAAGAAAGGTAAGGATTGCCGCAGGTGGAATACAATCAATTGTGAGACTATCGCCTCTGCTGAATATTTTCAGATTTGGTGTTTTGTCGTTTCAATATATTTCACATCGTGTACTCAGATGGACTTTGGCCCCGTTAAGTTTATTGTTTTTTTTGATGAGTAATTTCGTTTTGTCGTTCCGGATGAGTTTTACCATTCATCATCCCATTACGATCGTTTTAGGTTTACAAGTCTGTTTTTACTTATTGGCTTTTTTAGGTTGGTTTTTAGAAAAAAAACAACTTAAATATAAAGTATTTTTTATCCCGTATTATTTCTTCATCATGAATTTAGCTGTATATTTAGGATTTTTCAGATATATCCGGAAAAAACAGGATGCAAAATGGGAAAAAGCTAAAAGGAGAATGTAGATTATTATGGTAACATTAAAAAAGAAATTCAGGAACATATATGTAAGCTTGTCTGGTGGAGATAAGAATTTCATTTGTGGAGACTCAAAAAGAAAAATAAAGAAAAACAGAGTCAATTTGCATTATTGGAGGCCCACAATGTTTTCCCACAATTTAGGAGATTATTTATCAAAACTTATTGTAGAGAAATTATTGGATAAAAAAGGAATTGATATTAACCGGAAAACGAATGAAACAAGACATTTATTGGCTGTTGGCTCTGTATTGGGATTCAGTACAATAAATGCAACAGTGTGGGGGAGCGGAATAATTTCCCCAATACATTATAAAATTCAACTGCAACAATCACAATATGACATCAGAGCGCTCAGAGGACCCGAAACGAAAAGGATACTGGAATCAATGGGACATATATGTCCTGATATTATGGGTGATCCAGCAATATTGCTGCCCTTATTCTATCATCCTCAACAAGCAATAAAAAATAAACCTTTTTCTATAATTCACTGGATGGGCTCAAGAAACCGGAATATAAATAATAAATATATAAACAAAATAGTTGATATAGAAACTAAAAAATGGAGGAATTTTATAGATGAGATTTTAAGTTCTGAGTTTGTGATTTCCAGCTCTTTACATGGAATTATTGTTGCAGAGGCGTATGGTGTCCCGGCAATATTATTAAAACCTGAAAATTATGAAAAAGGAGGAAATTTTAAATACGATGATTATTATTACAGTACCAATAGGAACTCATATAAAATAGCATCTACCATAGAAGAAGCTTTGAAAATATCTTTAGATATTCCTCCAAAATTTGATATGATGAGAGAAAAATTGCTTGCATCTTTTCCATATGATTTATGGAGTTAATTTATTCATGAAATGGAACGCGTCCAAAAATGAAATGGTATACAAAATATTTATCAGCGTTTGGCGATTTTAGTAATATATCGGATGATATCTTTCGGAAGATTCATGATAACTTACGCAAACTGGAACGTGAACAGGTTGATGCGTCTGTGGTGGTAATTGCTTACAATGAGGAAGGTAATATTCTGCCTTGTATATGGTCGTTATCAGAAATGCAGACAGATTTGTCTGTAGAAATCATAGTTGTAAATAATGCATCAACAGATAGAACACAGGAAATCCTTGATCGAATGGGGGTGCGGAATGTTTTTCAGCCTAAACCGGGACATGGCCATGCCCGTCAGGCTGGCTTGGAGATTGCAAGAGGAAAGTATCATTTTACAGCTGATTCAGATACATTATATCCGCCGACATATATTGATACAATGATAAAATACCTTTCTAAACCAAATGTCTCTGCTGTTTTTACACCATGCGGATTTTATGTTGGTAATGGTAAAAAACAAGGATTATTAAAGATATATGAATTTTTTAGGGATAAAATTTTTTGGCTGCGCTCATATAAGCGTCCGGAGTATTGTGTAGGGGGAGCAACTTTCGCATTTTATACCGAACATGCAAAAGAAATAGGATGGAGAACCCATATATTAAGAGGAGAAGACGGTGCAATGTTAACCGAGTTAAAGAGATTCGGGAAGCCGGTTCTGGTATTAAGTCAAAAAGCAAGAGTAAAAACCAGTTCCCGGAGATTGTATAAAGACGGTGATGGGTCTTTGCTTAGAATGATGTGGAGGCATGTATATAAGGACATAAAACGTATTCCCCGGTTTTTTACAAAACATGCCTATTATGAAGATCAGCCATATAATTTGAGAGATGATAAACAATAAAAATTTATAGGGTGGCTAAAGTAAGTATTATCATTCCTGTTTTTAATACAGAAAAATATCTGGAAAAAGCAATTTTAAGCATTGTCGATCAAACTTTACCGGATATTGAGATTATTATTATTAATGACGGATCAACAGATAATAGCCTTCAGATAATAGGGAGAATTGCAGAATCGGATGAACGGATCAAGTTTTTCAATCAGGAAAATAAAGGACAGGCTGTCGCCAGAAATGTTGGATTGGGAAAAGCAATAGGTGAATACATCTATTTTATGGATAGTGACGACTATCTGGAACCGGAAGCTTTGTCTGCTTGTTACGAACAAGCAACGGGGAATGGATTGGATTTTGTATTTTTTGATGCAGAATATTTGATTCAGAACAATGGACTTTCGTTACCGATATCTTATGATAGGCGTAATGTGGTAGACCCTGGGTTGATTTATTCCGGAATAGATGTGATGGAAATACTATTGGATGCAAAAGCTTATCAGGTTCCACCATGGTTAAGTTTTATTAACAGAAAGTTTCTGATTGATAAAAATATCGGTTTCATAACTGGACTATTACATGAGGATCAGATTTTTACATCCATGTTGTATCTTAATGCCCAGAAAGTCGGTTATATTCCAAAGGCCTTTTTTAAACGACGGTTACGGGAGGAGTCGATTATGACCAAAAAATATTCTATAAAAAATATAGAAACTTATTTCGTTGTGGCAGAATATTTACTTGTTTTTTCTCAAAACAAAAATGAGCAAATCCGGAATATTATTGACAAGAATATCGCGTATTCCTTAAACCCTGCAATATACATGGCTAATTCGTTGCCACGGAAACAAAGATTATGGGTATTTAAAGAATGCTGGAAAAAATACAGAAAATATATTTCTTTAAAGTCATGGCTCGTACTTTTATTTCCAATTTTATTGAAGATTAAATCAAAATTGAAAAGAAAACAAATTATGAAGAAATGACCTCAACAAAAAAACAACTAATATCAGGTGTTACTTATACAGCAGTATCAAAATACAGCGGTATATTCATATCCCTTATTGTTGCGGCAATTCTAAGCCGGTTGATTGTTCCGGAAGATTTTGGTATCGTAGCTATAGCTATGGTTTTTATTACCTTTTTTAATACATTTAGCAATTTGGGCATTGCTCCGGCCATTGTACAAAACAAAGAACTCGAGGAAAAAGATTTATCGGAAATATTTTGTTTTACCATTTGGATCGCTTTAATCTTATCTGTTATTTTTTTCTTTTTATCCGGATTGATAGCATCTTATTATGAAAGCCCTCATTTATTAAGTATATGTCGAATTTTATCTATACAATTGTTCTTTGCGACAATAAACATTGTCCCCAATTCCTTATTTCTTAAAAATAAACGATTCAAATTTATTGCCACACGAAATCTTATCATCCAATTAATTGCCGGAATAATTGCTATTATTGCAGCTTTTTCAGGGGCGGGACTATACGCCTTGTTGATTGCACCTGTTCTCACTGCTGTTGCAAGATTTATTATTGGAATATATGTTTACCCTCAAAAGATAGAATGGACGTTTGGAATAAACGCAGTCCGGAAGATTTTTGCTTATTCGCTTTATCAGTTTTTGTTTGAAATGATTAACTATTTTAGTCGTAATCTGGATAAGCTGATGATTGGTAAATATTTAGGTATGACGCCTTTGGGGTATTATGAAAAATCTTATCGTTTGATGATGCTGCCATTGCAGAATATCACTCATGTGATAACTCCGGTACTCCATCCGGTTTTATCAGATTTACAGAAGAATATGTCCCAGATTTCGGCATCATATATAAAAATTGTCAGATTCCTTGCATTTATCGGATTTCCATTATCTGTTTTTCTTTTTTTTACAGCGAAGGAAATCACTCTTCTGATATTCGGAATGCAATGGACGGCTTCCGTCCCGGTATTTCAGATATTGGCGTTATCTGTAGGAATTCAGATGATTTTGTCAACATCCGGGTCTATATTTCAGGCCGCTAATGATACAAAGATGCTTTTTGTAAGTGGAATTATTTCTACTTTATTGACAGTTACAGGATTATGTGTGGGGCTTTTTATTTTTAAAACCTTAATTGCTGTCGCATGGGGGATTTGTATTTCCTTTGTATTGAATTTTGTCCTTTGTTATGTTATAATGTACCGGATAACATTGAAAGTTGATATGTTGTCTTTCTGGAAGCAATTTATTTCACCTTTGGTTATTAGTATTATTTCATTGATTATTATGTTTTTTTTAAATCAGTTGGTCAGGGATTACAGCTTGTGGATGAGTCTGATTATAAAATCAATTGCCTTTTTCTCCATCGTTTTGTTTTATATGCAACTGACCGGAGAGTATAATATTAAAGGGAAAATAAAACAGATTATTCAAAGAAAATAACATGAAAGCTTTGTTCTTGATATTTCATGGGTTTGAAAGCTATAACAAAGGCATTAGTAAGAAAATAATGTCTCAGGTGAAAGCGCTCAATTATAATGGAATAGAAACGCAGCTTTCGTATTTGAAAATTACAGAAAATGATCATCATATCAGAATGATCGGGGATAAAATTCTGGAAGATTATGGGACAGGAATAAAAGGTAAAATAAGAAAGAGAATCCGTTATAAAAGTTTAATTGAGTATATCCTGTCCAACAAAATAAAGCTGGTATATATACGTTCCGCACATAATGCCAATCCCTGTCTTACACGGATGCTCAAAAAACTTCATAAGCATGGAATAAAGCTGTTGATGGAGATACCTACTTATCCTTATGATCAGGAATATAACCATTCATCATTGCGGTCAAGAATTCACTTACAGATAGATCGTTATTTCCGGAAACACATGGCCAAATATTTGTACAGAATGGTTACTTTTTCTGATGCCGGGATTATATTTGGAGTATCAGCCATTCACATATCCAATGGCATTGATTTTGACGAAATTCCAGTAAAAAAAATAGTAAATGAAAATCTAGACCAGTTAAACCTGATAGGAGTTGCCGAAATACATTTCTGGCATGGGTTTGACCGTATAATAAAAGGATTATCAGATTTTTATAAAAAAACACCATCGGAGCAGGTAGTATTTCATATTGTCGGATCAGGGGATATGGTACCTTTGCGGAGTATGGTAAAAGATCTTCAATTGGAAAAATATGTTGTTTTCCATGGAACCAGGTTTGGAAAAGAACTGGACGATCTTTTTGAAATATCAGATATGGGCATCGCCAGCCTGGCAAGACACCGTAGTGGAATAACCCGAATAAAAACTTTAAAAAACCGTGAGTATGCAGCACGGGGTATTCCTTTTGTTTATTCCGAAATCGATGAAGATTTTGAGAATATGCCTTATGTAATGAAAATACCGGCAGATGACACACCTGTAAATATACCCTCATTGATTGATTTTTATCATTCAGTGAAAATGAACCCACAGGAAATCCGTAATTCCATTATCGATGAATTATCCTGGAATAAGCAAATGAAAATCGTAATTGATCAGATAAAAGATATCAATGAAAATACGTAATCCGATAAATAGAAATAGCCTGTCGATAAAAAAGAAGGACAGGGTTTTGGAAGTCGGTTCCGGACATAATCCGAACTACAGGTCTGATGTATTGGCAGAGAAATATATTGACAGCAACTATCATAGATCTGGTGATGTGAAGATATTTTCGCATCAAACGCTGGTAAATGCTTCCGGAGAATCTCTTCCGTTTAAGGAGAAGGAATTTGATTATGTGATCTGTTGCCATGCTTTGGAACATGCGGAAGATCCTGCGCAATTTATCAACGAGCAATGTCGGGTAGCAAAAAGAGGGTATATGGAAACACCCAGTTTCATCGGAGAGGCTTTATTTCCCAAAGAATCCCATCGATGGGTAATACTGGAAATAGATAACCGGCTGGTTCTCTACGAGAAATCCAGAATAAAAGGCGGATTTATACCGGATTTCGGAAATCTTTTTTTAACATACCTGCCTTTTCAATCCATTGCCTACAGGTTACTTTGTAATACATACGGTGATTTACACAATGTAAGATATGAGTGGGAAGATGATATTGATTTCATCATTAATCCGGAAGATGAATATTACAGTTCTTTTTTTACTCAAAAATGGACTCAGGAGATGATCGAAAAAATATTTCCATCTCATTCCTTACGAAAGGAATCAGGGCGTACTGTCAGGGCTTTTTTCCAGATATTGAAAGAAATGATGAGAAAAGCTAAAACGCCGATGTCGCTTGAAGAATATGAAAAATATAAAAACCTACGAAAATGACCGAAAATAGTATCTGTAAGTTATTCAATATCCGTTATCCCATAGTATCCGGAGGAATGGTCTGGTGCAGCGGCTGGCGTTTGGCAGCGGCAGTCAGTAATGCAGGAGGATTGGGACTCATCGGTGCCGGATCCATGTATCCTGATGTATTGGCCGAACATATCAAAAAATGTCAGGAAGCCACCCAATTACCCTTTGGTGTGAATGTGCCGTTATTGTATCCGGAGATAGATAAGCTAATGGATATCATTGTTTCATCAGGAGTGAAAATAGTATTCACTTCGGCCGGGAACCCGGCTTTGTGGACATCTTTCCTGAAAGAAAAAGGCATCACTGTTGTTCATGTAGTATCCAATACCAAATTTGCAAAAAAAGCCGCTGATGCCGGGGTAGATGCTATTGTTGCCGAAGGATTTGAAGCCGGAGGGCATAACGGGCGCGAGGAAACCACCACTATGGTGCTAATTCCCCATGTACGGGAAGTCGTAGATCTACCGTTAATCGCAGCCGGAGGTATCGGCTCGGGACAGGCCATGCTGGCTGCAATGGCCTTAGGTGCCGACGGGGTCCAGCTTGGTTCGTTATTCGCCGCAACCGAAGAATCTTCTGCTCATCCGGCTTTCAAACAATGTATTCTGGATGCCGGGGAAGGGGATACCATGTTGATGATGAAAAAGACAGTGGGTGTACGTTTGCTGAAAAATCCGTTTTTCGATGCAATCAAAGAAGCGGAAGCCAGAGGTGCAGATGCCGATGAACTGAAGACCATTCTTGGAAGAGGCCGGGCCAAATCAGGTATGTTTGAAGGCGATCTGGAAAACGGAGAACTGGAGATCGGCCAGGTAGCATCCATGATCGATACCATCAGTCCGGTAGCCGATGTGATGAAGAAATTAGTGAATGATTACCAGATGGCATTATCACGGTTAAAAAGTTTGTAAAATCGCTCAAATAAATAAAGGACAATTGAATATATTTTTTTTTCAATCAGTTTATTGATAATGATTAATATGATTTTTAACCGGACTTGCCACCTCATCGCAGGTAATTTTCAATGATCCATTTTTAATTTTCAATGATTTAATAACTGCCAATATGAATCTGTTTAAGGACTTTCCCCGTACTTTTTGGGTAGCTAACCTCATAGAATTGTTTGAGCGTTGGGCATGGTACGGTTTCTTTATGTTGTTTGCCAATTATCTCACCGGTTCTTCGGATGCAGGAGGATTGGAGTTTTCCCAAAGCCAGAAAGGTATCCTGATGGGGGTTGGTACGGGTATCCTCTATTTCCTTCCGGTATTGACCGGCGCCATTGCAGACAGGTACGGATATAAGCGAGTGTTGTTTATTTCCTTTGTGATTTATGTATCTGCGTTCATCTTACTGCCCATGTTCTCCACCTTTACCGGGGTTTTTATCATGTATTTATATCTGGCGGTAGGTGCAGCATTATTTAAGCCGGTCATTTCAGCCACCATTGCCAAAACCACTACCGAGAAAACCTCTTCTATCGGATTCGGTATTTTTTATATGATGGTGAATATCGGTGCTTTTTTTGGTCCGATGGTTACTTTATTGTTCAAAGATACTTCTCACCTGATCTTTTATGTATCAGCCGGAATTCTTGCATTGAATTTTATTTTGTTGTTCTTTTACCGGGAGCCCGGGGAGGCAGTTGACCGGCCTTCCGGATCGTTGTGGCAGATCTTCGGACAGATCTTCCGGAATATGGGCAGCATACTGAAAGACGGTAAATTCATGGTATTTTTACTGATCGTGGCGGGATTCTGGACCATGTACAACCAGCTTTTCTTCACACTCCCCGTATTTGTTTCCCAATGGGTGGATACCAGTGCGCTATATAATTTTTTCCATACCTATATTCCTTTTATCAGCAAGAATTATAGTCCTGCACCCGGTGTGATGGATGCCGAGTTCATCACCAACCTGGATGCTTTTTATATCATTCTTTTCCAGATACTGGTTTCCAGTATTGTAATGAAATTAAAACCATTGCATTCCATGATATCCGGATTCATCGTTTGTTCCATTGGTATGGCACTTACACTTGTTTCCCAGAATGTATTGTTTTCCATGCTGGCAATTTTGATTTTTGCTTTGGGAGAAATGGCCGGTTCGCCGAAAATAACGGAGTACATTGGCCGGATCGCACCGGCAGATAAGAAAGCGTTGTATATGGGATATTCTTTTATTCCGGTTTTTGTGGGGAATATCCTGGCAGGTTTGATTTCCGGTGTTGTTTACCAGGGAATGTCGGATAAGGTAATGATCGTACGAAAATTCGTATCGGAAAAAGGATTACAGATACCGGAAGGATTGTCTACCAATGCTTATTTTGAAGAAGTTGCCGGTCAAATGAATTTGGGCGTACAGGAATTGACCAATCTGCTGTGGTCGACCTATCATCCCTCCCGCCTCTGGTCTGTATTACTGGCAGTCGGACTTTGTGCCGCATTCTTTCTTTTCCTTTATGACCGGATGATATCGAAAAAGAAAAGTGATTGAGTAATATACGAATACACCAATAATTCACCTTGCTTTTCAATTTATTCCGCAAGGCTTATAGTTTCTTTTTCGCTACTTTTCAAACTCATGCGGAGGTACTCTTTTACTTTTCCGTTGATTAATTCAGATATTGTTATATGATTTCATTAAGAAATCATAGTTTTCGGGAGTTTTCTGGGGAGGTATAAAAGGTGGGTGCTTTTGGTCATAACATCTTGCACTTTTTAGCTGAAAATACGCTTTTATTTGAATGATATCAGGTTTTGAACAGACCCGAATTAATAACGCGTGCTAACTTCTTTTTATAGTACCTGCTCATTTTTCGACTTAAATTTCTTTTTTAAGGTAATTCAAAAATTTTGGAGAGGTTTCAGATATTACCTCACAACCTATTTCTATAAGGATATATTCCTTTAGTTCGGCATTCCTGTTTTTCAGCTAGTTAGTAATGATTCAATTACTTATCTGCCAATTCATTTTTTGATAGATAACAAACCTTTTTTATCAAATATTGAACCTCTATGATCACAGGACATTGTACGTTTGCATCATGAGATTAAAGTGCCGATATATAGTAAATCATCATCTTTTTGATAAAAACCACCACTGTAATAAAGTGGATAGTTATTTTATTGGGATTGATGCATTAATGCTCTGTGGCACAGCTATTGCAGAGAGAGAGCGAGAGAGAGAGCCTAAGATACATATTTTATCGTATTTTCGGATACAAAGTCCGGACATTGTATTATGTAATACAATGTCCGGACTTTGTGTATTAATATATTAACTAAACTGATCAGCCTATGAAATAATTCAAAAAATTGTTAAAAACACACGCAAATCCTTCGGACGCTTTTGTTCCGGTAAGACTATTAATAACTGAATCTTTAAGTATAATAATAAAAACTGTTTAACGATGAAAAAGCGAGAACTGAATTAGAAGAAAGAGATGTACACACAGGTAAACCGATTCAAATACCAAAACAATCTAATGAAAAAGTACAAAATTAAACAATTAATATATCAATAATTATGTATATACCTATAACAAAATCTAAACTTGTCGGGTGGAATATCTGGCGGTTGGTCATTCTTCCAATATGCATGGTGGCTTTATTTGTTTCATGCGGAAGCGATGATGAGGACAACAAGTATAACCCTAATCAGCCTTTCCAGGTTTCTTCATTTTATCCTAAAGAAGGGAAATTTCAGCAAAAGATCATACTTGACGGAGAGAACCTTCCTAACGATCCTAAACTTATTAAGGTGTATTTCAATAAACGTATTGCACCTGTCATCGGATCAACGGGAAAAGAAATGTATGTGATGGCCCCGCGATTGCCGGGCAATGCGGAAGGTTTCCCGGAGCCGGAGCCCTCCGGAACGGGTAACAAAAGAGGCGTATGCCAAATATCGGTGGTTATTAACGGTGATTCACTGGTCTATAACGACACTTTTATATACGAAGAAGCAGTAACTGTCACTACGATTGCCGGAAATGGGGCCCTTATGGAATTCCAGGAAGGTACCCTTGCCGCTGCCGTCTTCCAGCCATATTACATCTGTATGGATAAAGATGACAATGTTTTCATTACCTCCCGTTCTTCGGACAACACGACATACAATTATTTTTGCCGTCTCAACGAAGAACTGAATATCTTTGAGCGTCTTCAATCCTCGTCATTACAGGCCAATGTTCCCTGTGCCGACCCTGTTACAGGCGTGATCACTGCTACTACCGAGTCTTCCATAGGTTCGTTTATTACCTGCGATCCCACTGAGTACTGGGCGCCCAGGCGCCGGGAAATGAAATGGCTAACCGCACCGGCGCATAACCAGTATGGATGGAAACACTGCATGGTGGTGAATCCGACCCTTCAGAAGGATGTTAATGGGAACGATGTTAATTTCGTTTACACGCGTTGGTATCAGGGGGCTTTGGTAAGGGTCAACCCGAACACTTACGAGGCTGAAGTGTTGATGGAGACCGGAACATGCAATACTTATGGTATGACATTCCGCCCGGGTGAACCCAATATCCTGTATCTCGCATTCTGGAGCGACCCTCACGAACATCAGAACAGCATCTGTACCATTGATTTGAACGAAGATCCGCCTGTGGTAACGAAACTGAGCAGTACCAATACTTCCGGCGGCCATCGAGACGGCCCACTGTCTATGGCCCAGTTCAGGCAGCCTGCACAGATATTCAGCGATGACGATGGCTTTATTTATATTGCTGATTATGGTAATCACTGTATCCGCAGAATTACACCCGAAAATCAGGTGGAAACCGTATTAGGGATCCCCGGCGTGGCAGGTTATAAGGATGGTTCCAGGGAAGAGGCACTGTTCAATAATCCGAGAGGGATTGCAATTAGTACGGACGGTTCGGTGTATGTAGCCGATTATAGAAATGGGCGTCTCAGGAAACTGTCTGTCAATTAGTACCGAATGAATAGGAATTATTTTTAAATTTAAATAATATGATAAAAATTAATCTTAGAAAAAACTTACGGCGGGCATCTGTGCTGTGGGTCATGTTGTTGGCGGTTTGTTTTACGCTGCCGGCACAACAACCGACCTATACTATGAAAGGTAAGGTATACGACGAGACCGGCGCTGTTCCGGGAGTTACTATTCAACTAAAAAACAAACCCGGGGGAGCCACTACCAATGCTGACGGTGAATTTACCATCAGGGCGCAGCGTGGCGATATGATCGTGTTTTCGTTTTTGGGCTTCGAAAGTGTTGAATACCTAGTAACCGAAGAAAAGCAAGATCTTGAAATCCAATTAGCCGAATCGTCTCAACAATTGGAAGAGGTACAGGTTGTAGCTCTTGGTTCGCAGCGAAAAATTTCAACCGTTGCTGCTGTTAGTAGTCTCGACGTCAAAGATCTTCAGGTGCCGGTTGCCTCTGTGGCCAACCTGTTAGGAGGACGTATCGCAGGCGTTGTTTCGCTGCAAACGAGCGGTGAACCGGGAAAGAACCTTTCAGAATTCTGGATTCGTGGTATCGGTACTTTTGGCGCCAATGCAAGCGCAATGGTTCTGATTGACGGTCTGGAAGGCGATATCAACAGTCTCGACCCCGCCGATATCGAATCCTTCTCGATCCTGAAGGATGCATCGGCTACCGCCGTTTACGGCGTACGCGGTGCCAACGGCGTAGTGCTGATCACTACCAAAAAAGGACAGGCGGGCAAAATGAGTATTACGGCGCGTGCCAACTGGACTATTTCGCATTTGGGCCGCATGCCCGATTATCTCCGCGCATACGATTATGCCAAATTGACCAACGAAGCGCTGGTGCTGAGAGGTGATGAACCCCAATACGATCCGGTGGAATTAGACATCATCAGGTTAGGCCTGGATCCCGATTTATATCCGGATGTCAGCTGGCAACGTGAAGTTATGCGCCGCAACTCCTTTAAACAGCAGTATTATCTCAGCGCAAGGGGTGGAGCGGATGTGGCCACTTATTTTTTCAGCCTGGGGGGAAGCAAGGAAGATGCCGCCTACAAATATGACAAATCGGTATATTCCAGCAATGTAGGTTACAATACTTATACCTACCGTCTGAACCTAGACCTGAATTTAACAAAAACCACCAAAGTCTATTTCGGTACGGACGGCTTTATTTCGATCAACAACACGCCGGGCGTAAGCAACACCGACTGGATATGGAATGCGCAGGGCCGGCTTAACCCGTTGCTGTTGCCTGTCAGGTATTCCAACGGCGAGTTGCCGGCAGCGCGTGTCGGCGATCTGACTGAGATTTCGCCCTCAGTGATGGTGAACCACATGGGGAGGCGTTCGGATCAGGAATTTAAAGGCAAAGCTACCTTGGCAATCACTCAGGATATGGATATGCTCGTTAAGGGGTTGAAAGTGAAGGTGCAGGGCGCCTACGATAACCAAAGTTTCTTCAACGAAGCGCGAATTGTTACTCCGGCTCTGTTTGAAGCTCAAGGTCGCGATACCAAAGGCGAGTTGGTTACCATCAACAGGCAGCAGGCTGATGATATAGGATATCTCAAAACTACCAACACTTACCGTAAATATCATTTGGAAACCAATCTCAATTGGGAAAGAGTGATCGCCGACAAACACCGCGTTTCAGCGCTGGTTTATTATTACCTGAGCGATGAGAAATATTCATCCGCATCAACCACTAATCTGAATGCTATCCCTGTACGATATCAGGGTGTATCGAGCAGGCTGACATACGGCTTCAAGGATACTTATATGATCGACTTTAACTTTGGTTACAACGGTTCGGAGAACTTTCAGCCGGGCCGTCAGTATGGATTTTTCCCATCCATAGCGGTGGGATGGGTACTGACTGGTTACGACTACGTAAGGGAGAATATGCCATGGGTTAATTTGTTTAAAATCAGGGCTTCTCACGGAACGGTGGGTAATGACCGCATCTCAAACAACCAACGTTTCCCCTATCTGACCACGGTAAACAGCACTAGCTATGGTCCCTGGGGTTCCTCTTTGGTAGAGGTTGTTAATGATGGCAGTATTGGCGCCGATAACCTCGAATGGGAAAAGGGAACCAAGTCCAATGTGGGTATTGATGCCCGTTTTCTGAAAGATAAGATTTCGTTTGTACTGGATTTCTTCAACGATGTACGCAACGGTATTTTCCAACAGCGTGTGCAGGTACCCGATTATGCAGGACTGCCCACCCTTCCCTACGGCAATGTCGGTAAGATGAGGAGTTACGGTGCCGATGGTAATGTCAGCTTTATGCATGAGATCAATCAAAATATGAGTTTCACGGTGAGGGGTAATTTCACTTACTCAAACAATGTTGTGAGTAATTGGGAGGAGGCCAATCCGAAATATCCCTACCAGGGAAAGAGCGACTATCCGTTCGAACCCACCATCGGGTATCAGAACCTGGGCTTTTTTAAAAGCCAGCATGATATCGATACCAGCCCGATACAGACATTCGGGACGGTGATGCCGGGAGATCTCAAATACCGCGACGTTAACGGCGATGGTAAAATTGACGGGGACGACCGTGTGCCACTGACATTCAGTAATTACCCCCGGCTGATGTACGGTTTCGGAGGTGAATTCAGGTACAGGAATTTATCTTTGGGTGTATTGTTCAAAGGCACCGGTGATACGCATTATTTCCGTAACGGTTATGGTTATGTACCTTTCTATGATGGCAAATTCGGTAATGTATTGAGCTCCGTCAACGATCCGGCCAACCGGTGGATCCCGATAGATTACGCCGTGGCAAACGGTATTGATCCCTCATTGGCCGAAAATCCGAACGCCAAGTTTCCAAGGCTGAGGTATGGCCGCGATAACAACAATACACAAACATCCGATTTCTGGAAGGCTAATTCCCGTTATTTGCGTTTGCAGGAAATCACCCTCAATTACAATCTCAGGAATCCGGTACTGCAAAAGATCGGTGTTTCGTCCATCGATTTACAGTTTGTAGGAAACAATCTCTATGTGTGGGATAAAGTGAAAGACTTTGATCCTGAACAGGCTTCTCGTAACGGGATCGTGTACCCGATACCTACTACTTATACCCTGCAAATCTACATTAACTTGTAATAAATCATCAAATGAGTAATATAAAAAAGATCATCAAGAGATTCATCCCATTTTTGCTATGTTTACCGCTTCTGTTCGGTTCATGCAAGGACTACCTGAATATCGACGATTATTTCAGCGAAGAGTTAAAGCTGGATTCCATCTTTATGGAGCTCCGTTACGTGGAAGCTTATATGTGGAATATTCCCAGGCACTTTAATGATGAGGCCGCCATCTGGCAGTACAATGATACCCCCGGTCCGTTGGCCACCGACGAAGCCTTCTGTAATTTCAACATCGGGGGCAACCAGATCAATGGTCTGTCTTTTGCGCTGGGTGAAACCTCGGCAAGTTATATGAATAACCTCAACAAATGGGGTAGGATGTACATGGCGATCCGCAAATGCAATACTATATTCAACCGTATAGACGAAGCGAAGGACATGACGGCTGACCAACGCCTCAGGATAATTTCGAATACGCGTTTCATACGGGCTTACGCCTATTATCAGATACTGGTGGACATGGGACCACCGATTTTGCTGGGAGAAGACATGGTTGCCAACAACGAGGACCTGGATTTTTATGATCGTGCCCGCTGCACATATGACGAGGCAGTAGAATATATTTGCTCCGAACTGGAAGAAGCCGCCAAAGGACTTGAACTTAAAACGGTCCTGATGGATTTTGGCCGTCCTACCAAAGGCGCCGCTTACGGGTTAGTTGCCCGTCTGCGCCTGATTCACGCCAGTCCGCTGTATAATGGTGGTCCTGCGGCGCGAAGCGTTTTCGGACGATGGAAACGCTCAACGGACGATGCGTATTATGTATCGCAGGTTCCTGACGAACGACGCTGGGCTGTGGCTGCCGCTGCTGCCAAGAGGGTGATGGATATGGGCCTGTACAAATTGCATGTGGCTCCGGCAAGCGCTTTCAGCAAACCGATGCCGGTAGGTATCACTGCCGACCCGGACTTTTACAAACCATGGCCGGAGGGCGCTGCTGAAATTGACCATTTCAAATCCTATTCGGACATGTTTACAGGCGAATCCGTAATACCCACCAATACTGAATTCGTATGGGGACGTAACTCGGGTACTGTCGCTGAAAATACCCGGATGGCATTTCCTTTGACGAACTCGGGATGGGGTTCACTGGCCGTACCGCAGAAGATCATTGATGCCTACCGGATGTTCGATGGCCGCACGATTTACGATTCACCAAGGCCCGATGGCTTATACCCCTATTCGGAAACAGGATTTTCGCCAGCTCCGGAAAACTTTTCGGATTACCAGCTCTTAGGTGGTACCTATAATATGTATATCAACCGCGAAATGCGATTCTATGCATCCATAGGTTTTACCAACTGCTGGTGGGAATTCGGTTCGGTAACCAACACCACTGCGGGTGTGAAGCAAATCTCATATCTGGTGAACGGCAACAACGGGAAAAATTCGGCTACCGCCGACGCCCAGGTCAACCATACCGCTACGGGTTACGTACTCAAAAAGTTTGTCCACCCGACGGATTCGTGGTTTGGAGATAATGCACGCCGTCTGGCCAAAGGCTGGCCGATCATCCGTTATGCAGAGATCCTGCTCTCGTATGCCGAAGCGTTGAATAACCTCACCACAAGCCATATTGTTGAAGTGGACGGTGTACAGCAGACATTCTCCAGGGATATGGAAGAAATCCGGCTGTCTTTCGGGCAGGTGCGTCACCGCGCAGGTCTTCCTGCACCAAGCGAAACGGAATTGAGTAATCCGCAAACCATTCAATCATTGATTGAACAGGAACGGATGGTGGAATTTCTTTGCGAAAATCGCCGTTATTACGATGTCCGCCGTTGGGGAAAATATGAAGAATCGGAATCGACAACCATGACCGGTATGAACATCGAAGGAGACGAGAGTAGTTATTACAGGCGCGTGGTCCCCAACAACTCCCGTATTGGCCAGCGGGTAGTGAACAAGAGACTGCATCTGGTTCCTCTTCCCCTGACCGAAGTAAGGAGACTTCCTTCGTTAGACCAGAATCCGGGATGGCAAGACTAATGACCGGAATGAATCAATAATTTATAATTCGAAAATATATGAATAAGTATATCAAGATATGTTTGGCAACCTTTCTCGTTTTCGCCTCGTTTTCCTGCGACCAGTATGAGGTATTTGAAAGGGAACAGTACAAAAGCCTGTTTGCTTTAGTGAGTGACGACGACAATGTTTCCACCTGGTTTCACGATCTACGGTTGAGCGAATCGGAAGGATACGTGACTGCATCGCTGGGCGGAACCAACCCGACGGACAAAGACATCCGGGTGACGCTGGTGGAAGACACCAAATTGATAGATGATTATAATGTGTTGACTTACGATTTGAACAGGTCGAAATACATCAAAGCGCTGGATCGCAGCAAATACACCATTCCCAGTTATGAACTGGTCATTCCGGCCGGAGAAGTGAGGGGTGTCATTCCTGTCAGGATCCGTCCCGAAGGATTGTCACCCGACTCTTCCTATTTCATCGCTTTAAGGATTGATTCGTATAATGTATATGAAGCTAATCCCGACAAGGAATATCTGCTTTATCAGGTTCGTATCAAAAACTGGTGGGCTTCGTATGGCGGCACCCGTTATGACCAGCGGGCCAAAAAAGCAGAGGATGGTTCCTCTATGTTGTTGGACAAATTTGGTAGCAAGTTGGTGTTTCCGCTTAGCGAGAATTCGTTCCGTATCATGGCGGGCGATATGTTGAATGACGATTCTGATCCGTATGTGTACAAACACAGGTCCATGAAAATTACCATTCTTGACGGTGACAAGCTCAGGATCGAACCTTATTACGATCAGGAAATCACCCAAAATGACGGCGATGAAGATTACCCGAATGTGATCATGGTAGAAGATGACGGTTTCAAAACCTATAAAACCTTCCTACTCTCATATACATACAGGGATACAGACGGCGTTCTTTACAATTTTAAGGAAGAATTGCGTATTGATTTCAAGGAAGATATCAATGACCCCCGAATATTAACCAAGTAAAACAGTAATCATGAAATATCAAATGAAAAATATTTTCATCGCTGTTGTAATATGCCTTCCGTTCCTTGTTGGTATTGCGGGCTGCGATGTTTATGATGCCAAGGAAGTTGATGCCATCATTACGGTCAATCATCGGTCTGTGAATATGTTTGTAGGCGAAACTTTTCAGCTGACTGCCAGTCCAGATGAAGCGTCTTTCTCATGGGTGAGCGAAGAACCCGAAGTGGCTGAAATTTCTGCCAACGGTTTGATAACAGCGAAAAGCGCAGGTGCAACCGACATTATTATAAGTTCGGGCGGTCAAAAGCTGAATGTGACTGTTACAGTCGATACCAAAATACCGCTGGCGGATTTCACACTAAATGAATATTCCCTCTCTCTGAGACGTGATGGTGAAATGTCAGTCCAGGTTTTTCCGGAGCCGATGAATGCCAATGATTACAAGGTGATTGAGTGGCGTTCGATGGATGAGGATATTGCCACGGTAGACTATAAAGGCCTCGTGATTGGAAGGACCTACGGAACTACAGAAGTCGAGTGTACTATTGTAGGAACGGAAAAGACCATTACAAAAGTCATTTCTGTGGAGGTGTCCATTGGACCACGGCCTACAACAGCTTTCAAAGGGCCGCATACCCTTTCCTCAGTTGCTCCTTACACACTGAAAGCCGCTGATTTCGACCATGGGGGTCGTGATAAAGCCTGGTATGATGCTAACACGGGAGAAAGCCAAGCGGGTACAGCCGGCATTCAATACCGGATAGATGGCGGTGACAACGATACACGAAGTGTTGCTATCGAAGGTGCTGGTAATAATATTGGTTATACCGCATCAGGCGAATGGCTGGTCTATACCGTTGAAGTGGAGGACGCCGGTGAATATACTTTTGAAGCGGAGGTAGCATGTAACGCCGCATCTGTTGTCAGACTCGAGATAGACAAACAGAGCGATTCGTGGAACGAGTGGAACACCCTGGTATCTATGAACCTTCCTGCGAATAACGGCTGGAGCAATTATAAATGGGAAACGGCAAGCAGTACCATTACTTTACCTGCAGGAACAGTGCGGCTCAGGTTCTATTTCGCAACAGCCAACTGTAACTTCAGGGCAATAAGGTTCACATATCAACCTTGATTTTAGATGATTAAGTCTGTCTCGAAAATACTTTGAGACAGACTTTTTTCAAAACCTTAGGATTATGTCAATCCCGACACGATCCTGAGGTTTTCTCATTTTGTATAATAAAAGCTGCATGAAATGCTCACTTTACTGACATGAATTTTTATAGATTATTTTAGAAATATCATTACAGATTATTGTCCACTCAAAATACCGGAAGATGGAATTTACCGCCCGGAATGGAGCATGATAGGTAATGAATGCAGATACTGAACTATGGAAATGGAAAAATAACCATGATCATAGTTACAGAATACTATTATAGTCGATACAGCCCTGTTGACTAAATCTTATATACTGTTTTGAATTAGTTAGGGTCCGTTAAGGTAGCAAAAAACGTTTTCAGAATTTCTAATTTTAGCTGATTTTTATATTTAGTTTCAACATTTAAAAGAATAAGAGCAAAGCCCTTGATTAGCTTCAACAATAGTTTTTCATATCATAAACTTATCCGGAGTTTTCCGGATCCGCATCATATCATTTATCTTTTCTTTCACAAAAAAGCCGGCTGAACAACGAATATTACATTGTACACATGAACTACAGGGATTTTGAGATAAAGGAAATGCTGAAATTATATCCCTGGTCATAGCCGGATCATTATACCCGTAATAATACATATAGGCACGCATCATGTCAGGTACAGGTAATTTTTGCGGACATTGGGGGACACATTTCCGGCATCCCTGGCAATACAACAATGTATGTTTATTTACCGATGTCAGGAATTCGCTTTCCTTTTCGGTCAATTTAAGGTCGGATACGGCTTCCAGGCATTCTTCCAGCTCTTCGAATGAGGTATAGCCCGCAAGTACCGTATGTATGCCGGGATTTTGCAATACCCATTTCAGTGCTGCTTTCGCATTTACTTTTTGTGTCCGTTCCTTGTCCATATATCCCCCCATCATGGCTTTCATGCCAATAACCCCCATGCCCGACTCTACTGCCCGTTTTATTGCCGCGTTCAACGGGTCATGATGCTGTTGATTGAAATTATATGCAGTAAGTACTACATCATAATTACCATTATCCACCATGGTATGGATGACCTCCGGCTCATTACTGTGCGTGGAAATTCCGATATGTTTCACCCGGCCCTCTTTTTTCAGTTTCAGCATCACATCGAGTACCGGCTGGCAGTTTACCTCATCAGTAGTACTGACATCATGGTAATAAAGGATGTCGATATAATCTGTTCTCAACCTTTTCAGGCTTGTTTCGAATTTTTCTGCAAATCGTTGGGAAAGATCTCCGGGCGTTTTCTCATATATTTTCGTTGCCAGGACAAATGAATCACGGTCTTTTCCGGCAAAAAAATCACCCAGCATTTCTTCCGTTTTACCGTTCTGGTATCCGTTGGCCGTATCAAAATGAATGACTCCCGAATTATAGGCCGCCCTTACCACAGGCAAATGATTAGAACTTACTCCCATACTCAGTACGGGCAGTTGAATTCCTGTTTTCCCCAGCGTGCGGCGGGGTAAAGTCTCTTTTTTGCAGGAGTTGCTTCCTTTTGTTGTTTGTTCTCCCAGAACAAATCCGACTCCGGCAGCAGCAGATAATTTCAGAAAATCACGCCTGTTAACCTGGTTTTCCATTATAATTAAGGCATTGTAAAAAAATAAATGTATCACTTTGTTCTTTTTCTTTTTGACGCCGCAAAAAGAAACAAAAACGGCTTGGCGATTTAAATGTGCTTCGCCTATCGGCTTTGCTTGAACGGAAAATCGGCAATATGGAATGCTCCGCATTGATAAACGGGCTTACGCCCGGGAGGAATTCTACAAGTACACGGAGATAATACCTCAGATTGTTGTGTTTATCTATTGACAATTCTTAAGATATTTTATCTTCCCAGCCATAATATCGCCCGCTGAAAAGCTATCCGGAAATTTTTATCCCTGAAGATCCCTGGACCATGGCCGGGTACGATGCCGACTATCTTACCCTTGCCGTACTGATGTGTATACATGATCACCGGATCGCTGTCCGGATGATCGGTGACCAGTAAAGGGTGTATTTCCGGGGAACTCCACATTTTTCCGTATATTTCGTCGTGAAGAAGAAAACTTTCATCTATTCCCTGGGTGATAAAATGCTTTTTATCTACCACTTTCACAGGAATATCCACATCGTGTTTGTATTTTGACACGCCATATTCCACTCCATCCACATCCTGATGACTCATGAAATATTTTATACCGGCTATTTTAGCAAATTCAGGCCATGTATTATAGGTCAGCAAACCATCATGCAGGATAAAAACAGGCTTTCCCCCGCTCACTGCCTTTATCAGGTTTTGCCTGCTTGCTTCCGGGAATTCTTCCAGGCAAATATCATAAAACAGGATGACATCATATTTATCCGTATTTTCCGGTTTGAACAATTCCTGTGACTCCCGGTTATTGTATACCTTCCATGTAATATTTTCAAGACTTTCCAACAATGGAGCGTAAAGTGCAGTATCCAGCTTTTCGTTCATTCCCGAAATCATGGCTAAACGTATAGATTTTTCTTTACAGGAAGAAGAGATCACAATACCTGCCAATAATACTATTTTTAAAGCTTTCCTAAACATTTTCAATTGGTTTTGTTATTCGCTGTTACTCATGGGACCGGCTGCGCCTAAGTTCGCCGAGCTAAAGGTTATCGATTCTCAATTCTCAATTCTCAATTCTTATTTAGTATTCCGCCAATAAAGTCAGCCATTTTCCGGCCGACGTAACCCAAACTTCCTTATAACAGGCATTGTTCACCTGGGGCCAATACGGGATGTCCTCATTATCAAGGCTGCGTATCCCTACCGGCATTTCCCCTACCATTTCCCCGGAAGAAAAACTGTCCATCTGGGGATAGTTGTGTCCTTCACCGTATATCAGGGACTGTCCGAAAGGATTTTTTCCGACGGTCCAATACAACTGTTCCTTTCCAATACCTAGCAGTTCGTTATCCTTAAGGAAGTTTCCGCAAATGGCAGCTGCTTTTCCCATGGAAAGGTGTATGGCTGTATTGCCGTTGAAGATACTGAACCAGACGGGGAAACGTTTCAGGTAATGTTTGCTGTCTAACTGAAGTCCTCTCTTTACCTGCTCCACATACAATTCTTTTGCATTAGAGGGTGGAAAGAGATGTAGGCTATAAAAACTTGTTGAGTCCTTGTGTTCATCTATATGATACACACCGCCGGGCAACATGCCGTAAGGCGCTGTGTACTGCATCAGGCCTTTCAGGTATTCGCCGTGCAGACGGATGGATTCCGTCCATTTATTATAATCGGGATGTCTGGGTTGTGTTTCGCAAAGCAAAGCTATTGCCTGCATATACACCTGTTCACGTGACTGGTGTATATAATGGACAATGGATTGTTTTGATTTATCGCGGTAGAAGAATCCTTTGGTTTTGTTTTTATCACCCAGAGGCTCTTTCCGTTGGCAATCCAGGGTATATTTGATGTATTCGGCTGCCAGCCCGGCATAGTACGGTTCTTTGGTCAATTTATACAACATGCTGGCTGCCCATGAAATAGTGGCCATATACTGGCTTTCGGAAGTATTATAACTATGCTCATAAAAATGGATAAAGCCGCCATAGCCCGATTCGGCATGTTTTTTCATGGCAAATTCAAAGTCATCTTTGGCTACACGCCGGAGATGTTCCTGTAACATCGGGTCGCGGTCGATAGTTAAGGCAGCATAAGCTTCGTAAGCGGCATACAGGAAATTATCGAAGGCCAGGTTCTGTACACGGACACTTGTGATATCATCCAGTGTTCCGAATACACCGTCCTGCCAGATCAACAACCCGACACTACTGGCACGGTATCCGTCGCCATAACGGTTACGCAGCACAAATTCCAGTCCCCATTCGGCTTCTTCGAGCAAACGGGCGGCAAGGGCAGGGTTTTTATCTTTCTGGTTATTGTAGGCTTCCAATAAGGCATAGGTGACATCTCCCGTCTGTAAAGTCTGTTGCGATAAATCACCGGCATCATGCCAACCACCGGCATAGGATATCATTTTTCCGTCGTGTTTGGAACAAAGATCGGTATGGCAGGTGCCGTGCTTTCCGGGAACCGGATAACCGCAACGCTGGCAGAAAATAAAGTTCAGCACGCGCCACATGGAATTTTCCCAGATATGCTGGTCGATACGGAAAGATGGAGTAAGAACATTGCCGACCTTTAGCCGGTAATCACCGGACTCGTTAAAGGCAGTGAAATCCAGCACATCAAATTCACCGATGGTGGTTTTTTCCTGTTTTATCTGCCCGTTAAAAACAGCCTTTCCGGTTTGTGCATTCATCACTTGAAACCGGTTATTATGCAGGGATTTATCCATATTGACAATGGCAGTTTTATCACTGTTCAGCATGTACCCGGTTGTAGAATAGACTATTTTATTCTTTCCGGGCAACCATCCGCTGACGATTTCTGGGTCATCTACTTGCTGTAACTCAATTTTGTCAATGTAATATATGGCTGAATCACCGCTCGTCCGGTCTTTTCCTTTGATACTGACATTAAAGCCGATCCTCGACACTTTATTCCGTTGAAAGTCGCCAATGTCCAAAAAGCAACGATTCCATTGTTTGTTGACCAGATTGATCAGGTGCGAAGCGGAACGCGGACCAGGACTATCCGATGAACCATTATTATGAAAAGATAAGTTCAGGTTGACAACACGTGCTCCGTCACAATCAGGATAAATGTAGAATTCAATACGGTTATAGTTTTCCCAGTTGGCTTCACCTGTTTGATAAGTAACTCCGACATTACCATAGGTAGCATAATCGGGGTCCGAAGGTGATCCTTTGGCTCTTTTCCCGGTGTAAGTGGGGTATTCTATCCGTAAACTGCCGTTTCCCGATACGGTTTTCTGTTTCGAATGACTCATCCTGCCCTGCCCGGAATGACTCCATCCGTTAATGGTTTTCATATCACAAAGGGTACTGACGGTTGATATTTTTTTCTTCAAACCGTTTGTTTCGAAGGAATTTTCGGTATTCAGGGACAGGGGGCTGTGAATCAGGCCCGTTTTAATGATCTCTTTCTCCAGAACAGGGTCCTGTGTCAATTTTGTCTGTGCAAAGGAACTGGCTCCATAGAAGCTGATTGCCAGCACTGCAAGGGTTGTTCTTATCTTCATATCACAACAATTTTATTTTTTGAACGGATCTCCGTTTTTATCGATGCTCACTACCCATCTGAATGCATTGATAATTAGATGATTTTGTGTCGCATCGGTAAATGCTTTTCCATCGTGCCCCATATTCAGGTAAATCATCCGGTATTTCGTATTGGTCCATACAACGGGTAGATCACCGTCCACAAGTATATCCTTCAGCCCTAAAGGATAGTTTTCAGGGGATAAGGTTACCAGCACCTCGATGTCTTTATTTTCCCGGGGACTGGGTTTCCATTGGTACCATTCATTTTCGGGTGCGACAAAAGCCTGGGGTAATCCCCTTGTCACCGGATGCTCTTTATCTACTACCACTTTGGCTGTCATCGACGGCCAGTTATTCCGGTGAAATACCCCTCCTCCGAGGAAATCGAGGTACCAGGGCCAATTGGTATTCCTGTCATTGTATGCTGCTACGTGAAATCCCATCCAGCCGCCGCCGTTTTCCATATATTGCTGAAAGGCTTCACGCTGATCTTTCCCGTGAGGCTGGTCATTGAGCATGATTACCAGTTGATACTGGTTCAATTTCTCAATATTACAATCCGAAAAGTCGGAAGTAACATCAAAGACAAATCCTTTACCGATATTCAGGTAATTAAAATATTTAACTGCTTCGAGGGCAAACTCCACATGTGCTTTTTCGACTTTATCATTATAAAATGCAAGTACCTTAAAGCGTGGAAATCTTTGTGCCCAGGTATTGGTTCCCAGACAGAACAGGAGAAATAACACAATAGCCGGTAAAAAACTGACAGGTGTCTTTTTCATGAGATAAATTTATTTATGCGGATCAAGGATTAAAAATACTTGTTTCGATTGTCCCGAAGGGACTGAAAATAAATAACCGTGAGTGTAACTCACGGGCAATTGCGAAACCAACGAACCGTCCCTGAAAGGGGCGAATTTCATATCCAGAATATTTGCCCCCTTTGGGGACATCATGTGAGAAGCATCTTCCTGCCACAGGTTATACCCGTGGTTATTTACATTTACCCGGTTACCTTCGGTGAACCTTGTGGGTTTTGCGTACTCAATAGATAAATATTGGAACATGCGTTTTATTTTTTATATGATCGATTCCGGTGTTTTGTTTTTTACCGGCACACGTTTCAAAACGTGCACCGGTAGAAACAAACAACATCAACTACTAAACCAATCAATTCTTACTTACTACTTTTCCTTTATCAATATACCTGAACTCCGGCCGCAGGGTATACACATTCTCCGTCGGGAAATCATCCGGTATGCCTTGTGTAACCTTTCCGGTTGCCGCCCATTCGGCTCCCCTGGCCAATGTCACCTGAAACCCGGTACATTCCATGGCATACCGCAATTCCGGATCGTTTCCGGCATGTCCGAGAAGGGTGACAAATGCTTTTCCCTTTCCATATTTTACCGTCCATATCATCGGTTCATGCCGTCCGGAACCGCCATCCTCAGAGCCATCCCAGGTGGTAGCCAATATTTCCATATTTTTGGCAGGGCCACGCAGTTTGGAGTATATCTCATCTTTGAAATGACGCCATACCGGATTCAACCCTTTCAGTATGGGATGTTCAGGATTACGGTGCTCGATGGTGGACATGCGTTGAAGTGCATGATGTCCTGCCCATCCGGGAGAATAATCATATACGAATTTACCGTCGGCCCAGTATACATAAGGGCCCCATTTTTCATTACGTCCGTTCCATGCGCCCAGGCCGATGATTTCATTGTATGCTGGCCAGTCCTCCATCGGAACCATTGAGGAATGGACGGCTACTACTCCGCCGCCATCCGCCACGAATTTTTCGAAATTTTTCCTCGTCTCTTCGGCCCAGGTGGCTCCTCCGTAATTAATGATAACCAACTCATATTTACTGAAATCAGGATTGAACAGTTTCATATCGCCGCCCCAGTCGGGTGTTTCAATAATATCGACTGTAAACAGACCTGTATTTTCAAGTATCTGTTTCATGGCATCATTGCCGCCTTTCCACCAGTGGCTTCCGTCCTGGCCGGTAGCAATCATCGCTTTGATTTTCTTCTGGGCGGAAACATGAGAGTTCATTCCCGCGAAGAAAATGAAAACCAATAGAATGTATCTTGTTATTTTCATCTTTGAAATTGTAAAGAACATATCATTTTTCTTTTTTCTGTTCTTTTTGATACCGCAAAAAGAACCAAAAACGGTTTGACGATTATTCCCTTCGGTCATGAGATCACTCCGTTAAGTTTTAACGCGCTCCGCCTATTGGCTGCGCTTGAACGGAAAATCGTCAATATGGTATGCTCCGCATGGATAAACAGGCTAATGCCTGAATACTTAGCAAAGGTTTGAGAAAATACATCATATTTGGGACGCATAATCATTAATCCCTTTTGATCACTCCGTTATAGACAGCCTTGCGTAAGGTTCCTTCTGCATCATCACCGTCATAATCCCAATACATGGCGCCCAGCATTCCTTTTTCCAGCAAATACTTACATTTGATCTCAATGGAACGCGGATTTTCGAAAGAACATACGATTTCTCCCGCAGAATTCACCAGGTATGGCGTTTTGGAAACATCATCCCATTTTTCGGTAAATCCGGTAAGTGTGATGATTTTCTTGTAATCCATAAAATCACCGATTTCCTTACTGCCCCGACCATAAAAAGGCATCCCCAATGTAAGTTTGTTCAGGGGTACTCCGGCTTTTACATGGGCATCTACCGACTCATGGGCATTCATCCACCCGGAATTTTCGGAAGCATACAATGCGGCATGATGTTTCGGTGCTCCTCCCATATCGTAAGTCATGATGTTCACGAAATCGATATACGGGTCGATGGCTTTAAAATCGACATATTTGGCGCTGGCATTCGAAGCAAGTGTCAGAAGCTTGTTTTTGCCAATGGTTTCACGGATATCCCGCATCAGCAAAGTGAAATTCTTAGTATCATCTGGCGATGAGGAAATATTGGCCATGGAAGTGGTCGGAAATTCCCAGTCAAGGTCGATGCCATCCAGGTCGAACTCTTTGACCACGCGTTGGCAATCGGCAGCAAAAGCTTTCCGGTTGGCTTCATCAGCAGCCATTTCGCTGAACCGGCCGCTTCCCCATCCTCCGATTGAAAGGAATATTTTTAACGATGGCTTTTGTTTTTTTAATCCAACGATCATTTTCAAGCGGTCTTCGTTATCGATACGGATACCGTTGAATGTATTATTTACATGGCCGAAGGCATAATTGATATGGGTGACATATTCGGGATCAGGAACGATCCGGCTCCACGATGTGACATATGCAAGTACTACTTTGTCTTCTTTCCTGGATGTTTGCGCTGTACAGGCACTATTTATAAGCAATGTTATGATGAATATCTGGATGGTTTTCATGATTGTAATGATGAATTTTGAATGATGAACGATGAATTTTGAATTTTAAATCTTGAATCTTGAACCCGAACCGAGCTTGCGAGCTCATCAAAGATAAACTTTGAACTATATTTTCAACTTGATATGGATACGTCCCAACAGATAAGTAATACCGATCACCAAGAACGAGTATACGACACAGTTCAGAATACCGACAAATCCCGTTGTCAGGAACTCGGGCAGCCGTATACCCAATAGACTGGATATACTATAGGTAAGGTAGGGTACCAGATAACAGGTCAGTGTTGCTGTACCTGCCGGTTTGATGATATTGAACCACGATGCCTTTCCTTTTTCCACTAACCAGTAAATAATGGCATATGTCCCGACTGCAGCAGCCGTACAATAGAAGATCCATGGCGGTGTGGCCTGTATTTTCGATACAATCCAGAAACGATGTGATATAAATCCGGCAACTAATAATATGATTACTGCCGAAACAGCAAAAATGACCTTTTTACTATTGGCAGCATTGATATATTTCGTACTGACCAGCGAAAGCACAATACCTCCCATTGTAAATGCAGGTAAAGCACCGTTTCCTATGTGCAGGATATTCAGTATCTCATCGAGGAAATTTCCCCGCGGGAGTTTCCATAGTGATTCTCCGCTCAACATACCGCTTTTCAGTATACATAGCAAAATGAAGAACAACCAGATAGAGATCAGATATTTCAGACGGTCACGGGTGAAAAGATAAATAAAGGCACATATAAAATATGTCCATCCGATAAGTCCGAGGATACCCCACCAGCGGGCACGGAAAATACCTCCATTAGAATCCCGGAATACAATCGCCAGATATACCAGAAGCACGACACCAAGTACTTTCAGTGCCGTGTACAGGTGTTTCATGGGTTTATCGCTAGTCGGATAAACGTTCCATACGAGGAAAAAACCGGCAACCATCAGTATCCGGTATGTGGCCAGGGTAAATCCTGTGTCATGGGAAACACCCGACTCGGTATTTACAATAAATACTCCCATCACCAAAAGAGCGAAAGTACGCATCAGGATATGCCCGACCGTACTTACGCCGGGAGCTCCTTTACTGAATCGCCGTTCGATGGCAAAGGGTATGGACATCCCCACAACAAAAAGGAAACAGGGAAAAACGATGTCGGCCAGTCCCAGGAAATCCTGATTACTTTCGGCATGACCCAGCCATGCTGGCTCTCCTTTTATGGTCCACAGGTCATTGACAAAGATCATCAACAACATGGTGAGGGCCCTTAAAATGTCTATTGCAACATTTCTTTGGGTAAAATCAATGCTTTTTGTATTCATTTAATTTATTGAATATTGATGATAGAATATTGAATATTATTTACTACCGTTCATGAACCCGTAAACATCAAAAGTTATACAGTTCAACGTTAAACCCGGAACTTTGAACCCGGAATCTTGAATTTACTTTTCCGGCTTCCATTCAATGGTGTCATACACCCATTGTGTCGACAGGTTATTGCCCTTTTCATCGACCGTAAATTTTCCGTCTTTGATATAACGGCGGTATAATTCGAATTTCCCGTCCTTGTTACGGTCTTCGAGTTTTATTTCCCTTTCGGTTGAAATGACAACATCGGACATATACTTGATTTTCTTGGTATAGGCATCCAGAATGACATAATAATTCCTGAACAGGTCGAAATAAGGATAATGACCATTGTGCGCACTAAACAACAATACCTCTTCCAATGCAGGATCATCGTCCATCTGGACAGTTTCGGATTTATGCAGTCCAAATCCCCGCCTTTGGGCCTCGGGCGGATATCTGTCCCAGGTACGGGGCTCGCTTACCACAAATTGTCCCTGCACCTGAATGAACAAACATATCAGGAAAGAAAAGCAAATAAGGATTTTATAATTCATGACGCGAATAAAATTTTCCGATGATTATTCTGCCGATTGTTTGATTCTGGAACCGATCAGGGCATAATACAACATGAACAATTCCCCGAAAATAACAATCGCCCATGTCCATCTCCATCCATGGATCGCGTCGGCAAACACGCCTTGCAATAACGGTAGTATGGCGCCACCAACTACTCCGATCATAAAAACGCCGGATGCCACCGAGGTATATTTTCCCAACTTGGCAACAGAAAGGGTGAAAATGGCACCCCACATAATTGAGTGGAATAATCCGACAGCTACCAGCAGCCATGGGTTATTCATAGCAATAGCCAATACCGTAAGGACAGTTGCCGAAACTGTAGTGGTAATTAACTGTACCCGTGGCGGTATTTTACTCAGTGAACTACCCACTAACCGGCCGATCAGCATTCCTCCCCAGTAAAGTGTGGCCATCAGTGCCGGAATAGCAAAATTGATCCCGAAAATCGTCAATGATTTGTTTCCAAAGAACGAGAAAGAACCGTGCAGGCTTTCCTGTTCAATCGCATACAGGTTGATATTCGTACCGATACAGACTTCAACGCCTACATAGAAAAAGATAGCGATCACGCCTAATGTCAGGTGTCTGAACGACCATACACTCTTCTCCAGTTTTTCCCCGACTTCTGCTTTCGTACCTTGTATATCGGGTAAAGCCAGTTTGAGAAGCACCAGCACAACAAGTAACATAATACCTGCCAATACTAAAAACGGTGCCTGCAACTGACTGACCTGTACGTCTTCCATAGCTAATCCACCGAAAACGATCCCGGAAACAAAGAACGGAGCCATGGTAGTTCCGATGGAATTGGCAGAGCCACCGATAGCCAGACGTTGAATGGGTTGCGTACCGCGAACATAACATGCTGTAAGGTATGGATTAATCACCACCTGCATGATGGTAGCCGATGCTCCTACGACGAATGACCCCAAAAGGAAGATAAAAAAGCCAGTGGGAACAGTTGCCGATGCTATCTGTACATTCGATTCCGGAAACTTTACTGTAAACCATGATGACAGGAAAAAGATCACTAACCCGACGATCATGACAAAAATAGAACGAACCAGTGTTCCTTTATATCCGTATTTGGTTACCCATGATGAACCGACTCCGCCCGTAAGAGGATATGCTAGAAACCACGAAAATGTGATCAACGTAACGAAGGTATTTTTCAAACCGCCTGCACCTTTTAAAAAGGCTTCTTTTAATGGTCCCTGAAACTGGCCGTTGGCTGTAGTTAGAAAACCGACTACAAAAAACAGGAAGACTAAAGTAATAAATGGCCCTACATAATTGACTTGCTTTTCTTGATTCATGATTTTAGGTTAATATTGTTTATAATGATGATGGTTTATTAATAAACGTTCAAAATTTAAAATTCAAGATTCAAAATTGAGTAAGCATGTAATCTTGAATTTTGAATCCGGAACTTTGAATTACAAAAATTTAGCGGCATCTGTATCCAACAGGAATTCACAATTGGGATGCAACTGTAATATGGAAGCCGGAACATCTGTGGTTATGGGGCCTTTCAACATCTTAGCCACAATTTCGGCTTTGCTTTCTCCTTTGGCTACCAGGATTATTTTACGGGCATGCATGATATTTTTTATACCCAGTGTCAGGCCGCCCAATTCCTTTTCAGGTGGAGTATTGGTTTCCCTCCTGATCCTTTCTTCCAGTACTTCATCCATTCTGGAGTGCCAGGTTTCGCTTTCAAAAGGAGTACCCGGTTGATTGAAACCCAGATGTCCGTTAGTACCCAAACCAAGCATCTGCATATCGATACCTCCCCTTTCTTCGAGTGCTTTCTGGAATAATACACACTCTTTTTCGAAATTGTCCGAATAAGTAGGGGGCATGATAAAATTCTTTTCCGGTATCCTTAAAGTATCCACAATTTCCGTTTTCAACATAGTATAACATGCACCTGCATATTCCCTGGGTACGTTGGTAACTTCGTCGAGT